>NZ_CAAAFS010000257.1:0-7762 GCF_900634755.1 Protofrankia symbiont of Coriaria myrtifolia | reverse complement strand
GGCCCGTTCGACCCGCAGCGGGCCGGGATCGGCCCGCTGCGGGTCGAACGGGCCGGGAACGGCTTCTCGATCTCGATCGCCCTGCCGTTCGTGGAGCGTTCCGAGATCACCCTTGCCAGGGTCGGCGCGGACGAGCTGATGGTCTCGGTCGGTTCGCAGCGGCGGATGCTCACCCTGCCGTCCGCGCTGCGGCGGTGTGACGTCACCGGCGCGGTGCTGCGAGACGATCGGCTGGTGGTGTCCTTTGTACCCGACCCGGACCTGTGGGTGCGCACATGACCATGCCGGCGCCGGGTCCGCTCGCCCAGGAAGCCGCTCTGCTCGCCGCGGCTGTGCGTGACCTCCTGCTCACAAATCCGGGGATTCAGGCCTACACCGCCCACGCCCACGCGGGTAACACCGGCTATGCCGATCACACCGGCTATGCCGATCACACCGGCTATGCCGATCACACCGGCTATGCCGATCACACCGGCTATGCCGATCACACCGGCTATGCCGATCACGCCGGCTATGCCGGTCACAACGGCTATACCGATCACAACGGCTATACCGATCACAACGGTCGTTCTGGTGACGACACCCACGTCGGCAAGAACGATCATGTCGGCCATACTGGGGGTACCGGTCCCGGGCGGACGGGATCCGGGCGCCGCGCCGCCACACCGTCCGGCGGCGCCGGCGGTGACGCGGGCGGCGGTGCCGGTTGCGACTGCGGCCTGCGTCCGGAGGACCACCACGAGGCCCGTCCAGACGCCGCGGCGATGAACATGTGCCAGGTGTGTCCGCTCTGCCGGCTGGTCAACACCCTGGCCGCGGGCCGACCGGAGGTGGCCGGGCACCTGTTCGCCGCGGCAACCTCGCTGGCGGCGGCGGTGCGGGCGGTCCTCGCCGGCCGTCCGGACACCGGCACGGGCAGCGCGGCAACGGCCGGTACCGGCCCCGTCGAGGACACTGCTGTGAGGGGATGGACAACTGAGCGGCCGGGGCCCGGGCCGCGTGTTCAGAGGATCGATGTCGAGTGACCCCCACAACGTCGGGTAGGGACGGCTCACAGCCCGATCTGGTGATCGGCGTGGATGTCGGTGGCACGAAGGTCGCCGCGGGTGTTGTCGACGGGGCCGGGGCGGTTCTGTCGTCGCTGCGG
Source organism: Protofrankia symbiont of Coriaria myrtifolia (assembly GCF_900634755.1). Classification (NCBI taxonomy): domain Bacteria; kingdom Bacillati; phylum Actinomycetota; class Actinomycetes; order Frankiales; family Frankiaceae; genus Protofrankia; species Protofrankia symbiont of Coriaria myrtifolia. The sequence goes on along the minus strand of NZ_CAAAFS010000257.1, from coordinate 6,615 downwards.
CGGCCGACGCCGAGCCAGCAGCCGTCCGCGGTGGCCGATCTGATCGGCGAGGTGGTCGGCGAGCTGCGAGCGGCCGTGGCGCCGCGGCCGGTGCGGGCGGTCGGCATCGGGGCGGCGGGCCTGATCGACCGTGACCGCTCGCGGGTGCTGTTCGCGCCGAACCTCGCCTGGCGTGACGAGCCGCTACGGGACGAGGTGAGCACCCGCACCGGTCTGCCGGTCGTCGTGGAGAACGACGCGAACGCGATGGCCTGGGGGGAGTACCGCTTCGGTGCCGGCCGCGGCGAGCCGGATCTGGTGTGTGTGACGGTGGGAACCGGTGTCGGCGGCGGGATCGTGCTCGACGGCCGGCTGTACCGGGGGCGGTTCGGGCTCGGCGGGGAGATCGGGCACATGCAGCTGGTGACCGGCGGCCGTCTGTGCGGGTGCGGGAACCGGGGATGCCTGGAGGCGTACGGTAGCGGCAACGCGCTGGTCCGCAAGGCCCGTGAGCTGGTGACGACCTCGCCGACGGCGGGCCGGCGCCTGCTGGAGCTCGCCGGCGGCGAGGTGGGCGCTCTTACTGGTCCGGCGGTCACCGAGGCCGCCCGGGAGGGTGATCCGCTCGCGGTGAAGTGCTTCGAGGACGTCGGTACCTGGCTGGGCCGGGCGATGGCCAGCCTGGCCTCGATTCTCGATCCCGGTCTCTTCGTGCTCGGCGGCGGGGTGTCGGAGGCTGGTGATCTTCTTCTCGCCCCGGCCCGCGTGGAGTTCGCGAACAGCCTGTCGGCCCGCCAGCACCGTCCCGAGGCACGGATCGTCACAGCCCAGCTCGCAGCCTGGGGCGGCATCGTCGGCGCCGCCGACCTGACCCGTAGCTGAACGTTACTGTAGCAACTTTGTGTTGTTGAAAAGAATTCAATATGTCACTGGACGGTTCGTCATCGAGCTGGACGGCGACGCGGACGGCCTTGCCAGGCCGGCGCGGCCAGCTCGATCAGCGGATGGTGTCCGGGCGGTAGTCGGCGACCAGTTCCTGGGCCAGCTGCTCCAGGAACAGCCCGGCATCCGTGACCACACCGACCGCCTGGGAGAACCCGCGGTCAGCGATCCTGCTGACGCTGCTGGGATCGATGTCCACACAGGCCACCGGGATGGACGCCGGCAGGATGTTGCCCGTCGCCACCGAGTGCAGCATCGAGGCGATCATTATCGCGAGCCCGATCCCGCGCAGGGCCTCGCGCATGGCCCGCTGGCCGGCCAGCACGTCGGTGTGGACGTCCGGCAGTGGGCCGTCGTCACGCACCGAGCCGACCAGGACGAACTTCTTGTTCGCCTTGACGATAGCATGCATGATCCCGCTGGTCAGGATGCCGTCGTCGACGGCGGCGACGATGGATCCGGCGCGCCGGATCGTGTTGATCGCCCGGATGTACTGCTCGTGCCCGCGCTCGGCGCCCTTGCCGCGGCTCGGCTCGTTGCCGAACGCCGACCCGTACAGGGCCGCTTCGATGTCGATGGCGGCGAAGGCGTTGCCGGAGAAGAGCACGTCGACATAGCCGGCCTCGATCAGCGCGACCATGGCCGGGGTGGCGCCGGAGTGCACGACGGCGGGCCCGGCCACCCACAGCACCCCGAAGCCCTCCGCCTTGAGCTCACGGATCTGGCGGGCGATCGCGCGGACCAGCACGGCCTGCCGCTGCGGCGCCAGCAGGGTGGTGGACGACGAGACGGACTGCGACGACAGGGCCTGGAAGGTGCCGTACAACCGGGTCGAGTGGTCGGTCACCGGCAGGACGGCCTTCACCCCGGACACGCCGCACACGATCATGTCGCCGGCCCGGACGTCGGAGACCGGGATGGTGCGTACCCGCCCGTCGGAGACGACAAGGCCGCAGTCCATCTCGGGATGTTCCACCGGCACCCAGTGGCCGCCGAGGCGGACCACGGTTTCCAGGTTGGTGGTCGAGTAGAAGTCGGGGGGGAAGACCCCGTCTCGGTCGGCCGCCCGCAGCAGCGCGGTACCCGGTTCCACACTGTTGACGCCATAGGCCTTGATCCGCATGAGAATGCGGGTCAGCTGCTCCGCCGAGTCGGCCCCGACGACGATCGTCGCGTGCGACTCGTCATCGTGGGTCGCGCCGAGATCGATGCTCCTGATCTCGTAGTCGCCCCCGTAACTGAGAACGTCGTCGAGTACCCGGGCGAGAATGCCGGTGTCCATCAGGTGACCGTGTATCTCGACCTTCTCGTGGAACTCCACGCAGCCGCCCCTTCCCTGCCCTGACGTGGGTGCCCGGTCCGCCTGCCGGCGAATCCGGATCAGACGACCGCGCCATCGTCACCGTCCGCCGAGTCGGTGGGCGGCCGATCCGCCATTCGGAACACCAGTGTGGCGACTCCGCCCAGCACAAGCATGACTCCTCCGACGTCATAGGGCCTGCCATGGTCGATCCCGGCAATCGTGGGGACCAACAGGATCGCGACGCCGACGGCGATGGAACACAACGCCCACCGGGTGGTGGGTTTCATGCGAGGTGCTGGCGGTGGGGGTGGTGGGTCGTAGTGGTCGGACGGGTCATCGGGGCCGTCGTAGCCGTCGGCATCATCCGGGATGCCCGGCGGATCGATCTTCGGTCCGTCACCGGCGGGGCCGGTGGCCGCACTGTCGTCCACGGGAAAGAGAATATGATCTTTCTGCTGGCCCGGGTCGAGCGGTAAGCGCCAGACCGGACGCACGATCGCGCCCGGAGGCTCCGTGTGCATCGTGACGTCCTCGTTGCGTGCCGTGACGTCCTCGCTGGATGGCCAGGTCCGCTCCACGGGCTCGGCGTTGAAACGGGCCACAAGCGAGGCGAAGACCGCGTCCTGGTCGGTGTCCTGATCCGTTTCCGCATCGCCGCCGTCGCTGTCCCCGCCGGAGGCGTCCGCGGCCGTCACCGGCGGCTCGGCAACGGCCGCATCCTCCTTCGGCCTGCCGTCGTCCCCGGGTGGCGGATCGCCGCGGCGTATCCCACGGTGGTCGGTGGCGCCGGGCGCGCTGGCGCCACCCGCCTCGGCGTCGGGCGGGCCGGCCTGCGGCGGCTGTCCGTACGCCGGGCCGCCGGACGCTCCACCCGCGTCCGGCGGCGGGCCACCGGCAGATGGTGGCAGGTCAGGCACGACTCACCTCGATCACCTCGATCACCTCGAGACAACCGTGTGCGTGTCGACGAACTGGAGGCTTCCCTCGAAAATTGTGTGTCTGTCGTTGTCGAGAGTCGCGACGTGGTAACTGTTCTCCAGGATGCGCTCGGAAACGGTGGACGATGTCGCGCCCGCCAGCAGGATCCGTCCGGAGGTGGCCTCGACGACGTGGTCGACGCGGCTGCGGAAGGTCAGGATCGGGCTGGTGACACGCCCCAGGTCCGCCACTGTCACCGCCCACAGTTCGCGCAGGGAGACGAAGGCCCGCAGGGGCAGGCGCCGGTAGGCGACCTCCGCCGTACCCGCGGCCTTGATGTCGCTGCCCACCCCGACCACGCAGGGGATCACGCGGGAGAGCGCCGGGGCGAGCGCGGCCACCTTCCGATCGGTGCCGAGGCTGGGGTTGACCGTGGCCACTCCGGTCAACGCCGGGCCGTACACCTCCGCCAGCCGCAGGGTCAGGGTGCCGCCCATGGACAGCCCCATGACGAAGACGGTCGAGCAGCGTTCCCGCAGGCGGATGAAGGCGTCTTCGGCCGCTGCGAACCAGTCGTGCCAGGTCGTGCCGTTCATCTCCTGCCAGCGGGTGCCGTGGCCCGGCAGCAGCGGGCAACAGACCGTCAGGCCCGCCTCCGCGAGGAACGTGCCCCAGGGGCGCATGCTCTGAGGTGTGCCCGTGAATCCGTGGATCAGCAGCACCCCGGTGTCGCCGCCGTCGTGTTCGAACGGCTCCGCACCGGGTACGACCGAAGTACCCGGTGTGACCGAACGCCGTGGTACGCCTGCCATGGTGTCCGCCCTCTCGTTACTTGCGCGCGATCGGCCGCACTCCGTGGAGGCGGGGGATTGTTCTGTTTTCGTCGCGCGGACCGGTTCCGCAGCATGCTCGCATGCCGGGCGGGTAGAGGCCATGCTCTTCACGATGCCGTGTTCAGCGGTGCCATGTTCGGTGGTGCCATGTTCGGTGGTGCCGCGTTCCATGGTGGGGTGTTCAGTGGTGCCGTGTTCGGGGCCGGCTGCGCCGCATCCCGCGTTCGCGCCGGCCCCGAGCCGCCGTGGGCGGGTCGGCCGTCCGCGACGGTCCCCGTGGTGGACGGAGCCACCCCGGTTCCATAGGGTTGTCCCGGCCACCGTGTGCGGGCGTGTCGGGCCGATGCGTGTCGAGACGATGTTGGCGGGCGACCACACCGGGAGCTGACGTGTTGTACTGGGTCGTCAAGGCATTTCTCACCCCTATCCTGCGGCTGTTCTGGCGGCCGTGGGTGGAGGGACTGGAAAACATCCCGGAACGGGGCCCCGCCATCCTCGCCGGCAACCACCTGTCCTTCTCCGACCACCTGTTCCTCCCGTTGGTCGTGCCGCGCCGGGTCACCTTCCTGGCCAAGAGCGACTACTTCACCGGATCGGGATTCAAGGGCTGGTTGAAGCGGCTGTTCTTTACCAGCGCGGGCCAGCTCCCGATCGACCGCAGCGGCGGGGCCGCCAGCGACATGGCGCTGCGCAGCGGTGTGAAGGTGCTCCAACGCGGCAAACTGTTGGGGATCTATCCGGAGGGCACGCGCTCACCGGACGGCCGGCTGTACCGAGGCAAGATCGGTGTTGCCCGGATGGCGCTGGAGTCGAAGGTTCCGGTCATTCCGGTCGCGATGATCGGCACGTTCGAGGTGCAGCCCCAGGGGAAGCTGCTGCCCAGGATCCGCCGGGTCGGCATCCGCATTGGCCGGCCGCTTGACTTCAGCCGCTACGAGGGCATGGTCGACGACCGGTTCGTGCTCCGGTCCATGACCGACGAGATCATGTACGAGCTCATGGCGTTGTCGGGCCAGGAGTACGTCGACAGGTACGCGCAGCGGGTCAAAAGCGAGATCGCCGCCACGGGCGAGGCGGCGAGCGGAGCTGACGGCTCCTCTGACGGGGACGGGGAGCCCGGCCGCGAGGGCGCCGGTCGTACGGTCGAGCGGTCGTCGGCGAAGGCCAGGACGAAGCCGTCGGCACCCCGTGCCCCGCGGACCCGCCGGCGGGGCGGTCACAAGGCCGGCCGCTCGGGCCTGGGTGACCAGACTGACACCCGCCAGGCGGGCTGATCGCCGGCCCGGGCCGGCTGTTGGTCGTTCTGGCACGGCAGGATGGTCGATGTGCACGCATCGGCGGATCTCACGGCGCCCGACCATCCGTCACGCCGGCGTCGGCCGCGGGCAGCCCGGCCGGCGGGAACGCGCTCTGCCCCGCGGCGGCTCGCCCTGACGACTGCTGTCGCCACGGTCGCCATCCAGGTGGTAGCCGGTGCCGTACCCGTGGCCTGGGCCCAGCCGGCACCGGATCCGAGTGTCGCGAGCCCGGCGCCCGTACGGTCGGTGGCGCCGGAACCGCCCGCCGGCACGGTTCTGCGCGTGGGGCGCTTCGCCGTCGATCTCGACGGCCGGATGCTGTTCGTACGCGGCGTGTCGGTGCCCCCCGACACCGTCCTCGACCAGGCCATCGTCGCGCGGTGGGCCGCCGCCGGCTTCACCGCGGCACGCCTCGGCGTGCGGATGGAGGCCGACGGAACGTTCAGCGGCCAGGCCATTGGTGCCGCTGCTGTCGCCGGCCAGGCCCGGCCGCCCGCTGGCGCTGGTCCAACTGTCGGTGACGGGCTCGACCGGCTTGCCGCGTCCGTCGCGACCGTCACCGGGCAGGGCCTGCGCGTAATGATCCAAATTGTGCCGACCGCCACCGCGGCCCGAGCCGGGGACGAGGCGTTCGCCGCGGGCCTGCGGCGGCTGTCGAGCCGCTTCCGTGACGTCGCCGGCCTGGTCGGCTTCGAGCTGGCGGCTCAGGCGTCGGCGAACTCCCCGCTGCTCTCCGGCGCCGTGCGGCTCGAGGACGCCCATCATCTGCTCTGGCGCAGCGGCCCGGCCCTGTTCGACCCGACCGCGAGCACGGCGACCAACGACGAGGCCGCGCTGCTGGTCGGCTGGGCGGGTGGGGATCCGGCGACCGTGCAGCGGCTGCTGTCGGCCGCCGAGAGCACCCAGATCGGCTGGTTCTTCGACCGGCCGCCCACCGGCCCGCTCCTCGCCGCACTGGCCAGGCCCTATCCGGCCGCGGTCGCGGGTGTTCCGGTGAGCCTGGCCTACAACCCGTCCGGGCGGCTGCTCGCGCTGTCCTACCTGCCGGTGTCGCCGGCGGGGAACGTCTTCCGGCCCGGGACGATGACCGAGATCCGGGTGCCGGCCGAGGCCTACCCTGACGGCTACCTGGTGCGGGTGTCGGGGGCCACGGTCGTCTCGGCCCCCGGCGCGGGTGTGGTCTGCCTGGTCACCGACGCCGCGGCGGCCCGGGTGGACGTCCGGGTGGAGCCCGCGTCCGCTGGTGGCGCCCCGCCGGTCGCCCCGCCGCCGCCGGGTGATCCGTGCCCGGCGGCGGCGCGACGACCACAGCCCCGGGTGCTGCCGCGGCCCCGGCCGGGGC
>NZ_CAAAFS010000256.1:0-3966 GCF_900634755.1 Protofrankia symbiont of Coriaria myrtifolia | reverse complement strand
GCCCCGGCCGGGGCAGCCGGCGGTGGCGGCGGCCCGGCCGCCATCGGCCCGGCCGCCGCCGGCCGGGCCGACGGGCGCAGCGCTGACGAGAACGTCAACGGCATGCTGCTGTGGGCACTGCCGCTGGCCGGCGCCACCGGGATGACGGTCGTCCTCGCCGGGCTGTGGTCGAGGCTGCGTCGCGACCACAGCCACGGCCCGGCCTCCCCCCGCGGCGAATGAGCGCGTCCCTTCGGACGACCGGCGGGCAGACTGGACCGGTGGCCAGCCGCTATCTCTACGACACCGAGTTCATCGAGCGCTCGGAGGGGGGTCACCTCTGGCTGGATCTGGTGAGCATCGGGATCGTCAGCGAGGACGGCAGCCGGGAGTACTACGCCGTGTCCACCGAGTTCGACCCGGCCTTCGCCGTGCCGTGGGTGCGACGCAACGTCCTGGACAAGCTTCCGCCGCCGTCCGATCCGAGCTGGCGGAGGCGGGCGCGCATCCGCTCCGACGTCGTCGCCTTCCTCGGCGCGGCCGGGCCGCCGGAACTGTGGGCCTGGTACGCCGCCTACGACCATGTGGTGCTCTGCCAGCTCTTCGGCACGATGACCGACCTGCCCCGGTTCCTTCCTCGTTTCACCCGGGATCTGCGCCAGCTCTGGGAGGAGGTCGGCCGGCCACCGCTGCCGCCCCCGCCGCCCGACGCCCACGACGCGCTCGCCGACGCCCGGCACAACCTCGACCGCTGGCGGGTTCTGGCGCCGCTGCGGACCTGCCCGTCCCCGGCCCCCACGCGCTGAGGATCACGGCGAGGATCGCGGTGAAACTTCCGTGAAGTACGGCCGCCGGGCCGGGGAATTCCCCGCGCCACGGGCGGCGGATGTGTTTCTTCGATCCTCTCCGTGGGATTACGCTTCCGGACTGACAGGAGCGGCTCGTCACCGGTCGAAGAGCATCGGGTGATCAGGGGAGCCGGGCGCGAGAAAAGGAAGATCGCGCCTTCTTCGGCCCGCCAGGAGGTGCATGGAATGCGGATCGGAGTACTGACAGGTGGTGGGGACTGTCCCGGGCTGAATGCGGTCATTCGGGCGGTCGTCCGCAAGGGCACGGATGTCTACGGATATTCTTTCGTGGGCTTCCGGGATGGTTGGCGAGGTCCGTTGGAGAACGCCACCGTCCCGCTCGGGGTGGAGGCGGTACGCGGAATTCTCCCGCGGGGTGGCACTATTCTCGGATCCAGTCGTACAAATCCCTACAAGGAGGACGGCGGTGTCGCGCGTATCCGGCAGACCCTGGCCGCGCACGGGGTCGACGCGCTGATCGCGATCGGTGGGGAGGACACCCTGGGGGTGGCCGCCCGCCTGCACGACGAGGGCATCCCGGTCGTCGGCGTGCCCAAGACCATCGACAACGACCTGTCCGCCACCGACTACACCTTCGGCTTCGACACCGCTGTCAACATCGCGATGGAGGCCATCGACCGGCTGCACACCACTGCCGAGAGTCACCACCGCGTCCTCATCGTGGAGGTGATGGGACGCCACGCGGGGTGGATAGCGCTGCACAGCGGGCTGGCCGGTGGGGCCAACGTGATCCTGCTGCCAGAGCGGCCGTTCGACATCGACAAGGTCTGCGCCTTCGTCGAGCACCGCTTCGCCTCCCACTACGCGCCGATCATCGTGGTGGCGGAGGGCGCTGTCCCGGTGGCCGGTTCGCTGGTCGTCAAGGACGGGGAGCTCGACGCCTTCGGCCATGTCCGGCTGCAGGGGATCGCCACCGTTCTGGAGACCGAGATCCGCGGGCGGACGGGGCGGGAGTCCCGCGCGACCGTGCTCGGCCACGTCCAGCGGGGTGGTACCCCGACGGCGTTCGACCGGTGGCTGGCGACCCGCTTCGGCCTGCACGTCATCGACGCCGCGCACGACGGCGACTGGGGCACGATGGTGGCGCTGCACGGTACCCGGATCGACCGGGTGCCGCTGGAGGAGGCGACCCGGGAGCTCAAACTGGTGCCGGAGGAGCTCTACGCCGAAGCCGAGGTCTTCTTCGGCTGAGAAGTCCGCCGCGAAGGGCCGGGAAACCGGCTGAACCGGCTGAACCGGCTGAACCGGCTGAAATTGGCCGCGGGGCCTGGGCAGCCGGCCGGAAAGTGGCCGGGAAGCCGGCACCCGGCCGGATGCCGTCGGGTGACACCGGATGGTGTGACACCGGGGATTGGGCGACGTGCGCCCATGGCCGGGCCGTACCCTGTATGACTGTGGAGGAACTCGACGCCTGGCGGGCCCTGCCGGCCAAACAACAACCGAACTGGCCGGACCAGGGGGAACTGGCCGCCGTCCGCGACCGGTTGGCGACACTGCCACCGCTGGTGGTCGCCCCCGAGGTGCGGATTCTGACCGAACGGCTCGCGGCGGTCGCCCGGGGCGAGGCATTTCTGCTGCAGGGCGGCGACTGCGCGGAGACCTTCGCCGCGAACACCGCCAACAAGATTCGCGACAAGGTGAAGACGCTGCTGCAGATGGCGATCGTGCTCACCTATGGCGCGAGCGTGCCGGTGGTCAAGGTCGCCCGGATCGCCGGCCAGTACGCCAAGCCCCGTTCAGCCGACATCGAGGCCAGCACCGGGCTGCCGTCCTACCGCGGTGACGCGGTCAACGACATCGCAGCCACGGCGCGGGCCCGCCGGCCCGATCCGGGCCGGATGCTGGAGGCCTACCACGCCAGCGCGGTCGCGCTGAACCTCGTCCGCGCCTTCGCCACCGGCGGTTTCGCCGACCTGTCCAAGGTGCACGAGTGGAACAAGGCGTTCGTGCGGGACTCGGCGGCCGGGCGCCGTTACGAGATGATGGCGACCGACATCGAGCGGGCCCTGTCGTTCATGGCCGCCTGCGGTATCGAGCTTGAGCGCACGCCGACGCTGCACGGCGTCGAGCTGTTCACCAGCCACGAGGCGCTGCTGCTGGACTACGAACGGGCGCTCACCCGCAAGGAGGACGCCACCGGCTCGATCTACGATCTTTCGGCGCACCTGCTGTGGATCGGCGAACGGACCCGTGACCTCGACGGCGCCCACGTGGACCTGATGTCCCGGATCGGCAATCCACTCGGCTGCAAGGTGGGCCCGAAGGCGTCGCCCGACGAGGTGCTGGCGCTCGCCGACCGGCTCAACCCCGACCATGTGCCCGGCCGGCTCACGCTCATCACCCGGATGGGCGCCGGCCGCATCCGGGACGTCCTGCCCGCGATCGTCGAGAAGGTCAACTCCGCCGGGCATCCGGTGGTGTGGTCGTGCGACCCGATGCACGGCAACACCCGGGACATCAACGGTGTGAAGACCCGGCACTTCGACGACGTCCTGGACGAGGTGCTCGGCTTCTTCGAGGTCCACCGGCAGCTTGGCACCCATCCCGGGGGGATCCACATCGAGCTGACCGGGGACAACGTCACCGAGTGCCTCGGTGGTGGGGAGCGCATCGGCGAGGCGGATCTGGCCGGCCGGTACGAGACCGCCTGCGATCCGCGGCTGAACACCGGTCAGGCCCTGGAACTCGCCTTCCTCGTGGCGGAGATGCTGCAGCAGATCAACGTGGCCCGTTCACAGGGTCGCTGATCCCCACGGGGTGATCCCACGCGGTGGCCGCGGGCCGGCGTTCCTCCCGGGCCGCGGCAGGCGACCCCAGACCGATGATCGCCATTCTGGTGATCATGCGCTCAGGTCGAGTGATCATCTCCTGTCGGGGACGCCTGGGAACGCCCGGGCCGACAGGTGCTCAGACCGGTCCGCCAGTGCCGGTGCTGACCGGTTGGACGGGCTCGTCCGTATCGGCCGGCAGCGCTATCTCCGGCGCCTTGGGCACGCTGGTGGGCGTCGCGTCGGTCGGGGCGGAGGGCCGCTCGGAGGCGTGCGTGGCCGGTGCCTGCGGGCTGTGGGCGCCGCCCGTGGAGTGGGTCGGCCGCGGCGGCGTGGGGCTGCCACCGGGG
>NZ_CAAAFS010000255.1:0-15678 GCF_900634755.1 Protofrankia symbiont of Coriaria myrtifolia | reverse complement strand
GTCGGGGGTCGTGGCGCCCGGCGCCGGTGAGGCCGCGGCGGCGGTCTTCGGAGTTTCGGTTCCGGCGGTCAGGCTCTCGGCGAGCAGCTGGGCGCGCAGCGCCGTACGGAACTCGGGGCGCGGCGACACCGTTTCATGGGCGCGCAGCGCCACGACCACGGTCAGCCGCTCGCGGTCATCCGGGTGAGCGGCCGGCGATCCGCCGTCGACGAGCCGGTCGAAACGCTCGGCTCGTCGCCCCGTGAGCAGTACTCCCACCGGAGTCCCCCCTGTTTCCCCCTAGTACGGTGTGCCGACCGGGGGCTCGCTACCACCCGGATACACCGTCGGCCCCCATGATGACCAGGGACACCCCGTTCGGGCACGCATTCCGCCCCCACGGCCGAGGGTGATTCGTCCGGACAGCCGAAGTATGCCGGGAAAAATGCCCGCCTGGAACAGCCATGTGACGATTACCGGGACTATCCGATGGTGAGGGTCACCTTGGTGCCCTTTTTGACCTTGGTACCAGGGGGCGGATCCGTGCTTCTGACCACCGTGTCGTCGAAGAAGACGAAGCCGTTGCGCTCGGGCCGCAGTCCACGGCGTTGTAGTTCGCGGGCCGCGTTCTGATATTTCTGATTGATGACGTTGGGCACCTCGACCAGGTCGCCGCGGTCCTCGTCGTCCACCGGCCCCTTGGACACCAGCACTGTCACCACCGAGCCGCGGGTGACTGGCTGCCCCGGGTCAGGGGAGGTGCGGATGACGTTCCCGCTCTGGACGGTCTCGTCGTTGACGTCGAGCCGTGTCACCTTCAGGCCGAGAGCGCCGAGCTGGGACTGAGCTGTGGCGATGGGTACATTGATCACGTTGGGGACGACCGCCATGGCCGGACCGGAACTGACGATCAGTGTCACCTGGGCGCCGGCAGCGAGCTCGGTGTTGACGGCGGGCTCCGTCCTGATCACGTTGCCGGCCGGGATCGTGTCGTTGGCCTCTGTGCGTGGCGTCGTGGAGAGGTTGAGCTGCTGGCGGGTCAGCCGGGCCTGGGCCTCCGCCACCGACAGGGTGGCGACGTCCGGCACCCGGACCTTCGCCCGGCCCAGGCTCAGGCGTATCCGCACGGTGCTGCCGCGCGTCGCCCTGACGGCGCCGTCCGGCTCCTGCGCCATGACCTTTCCGGCGGGGATGGTGTCGCTGGTGGCGGCCTCGTCGTAGGCCACGGTGAACCCGGCGTCGGTCAGCGCCTGTACCGCCGCAGCCTGGTCGAGGCCCACCAGTGGGGGGACCGGCGCCGTGCCCGGCCCGGACAGCGCCCTGCTGGCCACGACGATCCCGCAGAGCAGGACGACAGCCGCGGTCACGGCCGCCAGCACCGGCCTTCTGCCGCGGAACCGGCGTGACAGGAGCCGGTAGCGCCACTCGGGCGACCGCCGGCTCCCCAGGGCGAAGCCGGCGGTCGCCCGTGGGCGGCTGCGCCGGCGAGCGCCGGCACCGCGGGCACTGTGCACACCGCCGCCGGGCGCCGCGGTGTGCACAGTGCCCGCGGCCGGCGCCGGCAGGTAGGGCAGGACGCGGTGCAGCTCGTCGAGCATGGCGGTGCCGTCGGCCGGGCGCATGTCCAGGTCACGCGCGGTGGCGTGCAGCACCAGCGCATCCAGTTCGGCCGGGATGCCCTCCGCGGCCGCCGACGGCGCGGGGACCTCGCCGTGCACCGACTGGTAGGCCACGGACATCGGGGTGCTGCCGGTGTGGGGCAGCACCCCGATGAGCATCTCGTAGAGGACGACCCCGGCGGCGTAGACGTCGCTGCGGGGGCTGGCGGAGCCGTCACTGACCTGCTCGGGCGCCAAGTAGTCAACGGTCCCCATTACGACACCCTGTGTCATGGCATGGGTTGCCTGGTTCAGCGGGCGGGCAAGCCCGAAGTCGGCGACCTTCACCTGGCCGTCATGGCCGAGCAGGATGTTCTCCGGCTTGATGTCGCGGTGGATGATCCCCGCGTTGTGGGCCGCCGCGAGCGCCTCGAGGACCGGCTCGATGATCTCGATGGCCTCGGTGGGGGTCAGCCGCCCGCGGCTGCCGATGAGCTGGCGCAGGGTCTGACCCCGCACCAGCTCCATCACCAGGTAGATCACTGGGCCGCTGGGACCGTGATCGCGGCCCTGGTCGAGAACGGAGACGACGCACGGGGTGTTCAGCCGCGCGGCGGCGGTGGCCTCCTGCTGGAAGCGGCGGAGGTAGTCCTCGTCGTGGGTGAACGCGGGATGCATGACCTTCAGGGCGACCAGCCGGTCAAGCCGGTTGTCGTGGGCGACGTAGACCGTCGCCATACCGCCAACCGCGATGCGTTCCTGCGCGGTGTAGCGCCCGTCCAGCAACCGTCCGATGACGGGGTCTGCGACGGTCGCGTCCACGGTCAACAGCTTAGAGCGCCCGTGGATGGCGCCGGAATCCGGCACCACGGCCATACCTGTGCCCAACCCGTCGCAGGGCCATACCCCATCCCAGTCGATCCGAACCCATCCCAGTATGAACGGGTGGGCCGGCGCCGCGACGGGGGCCATCCGCCCGGACGCCGGCGGGGGCCGGTGCCGCCCCTGCCGGCCGGGCCGACACGGCAGCCGGGCCGCCGGAGGCGGCGACCATGGTTTTTCGCGCGGCCAGCGGTCCGCATCCCGGGATGGCCGGGATGGCCGGGATGAGCGTGATGCCGGGATAGCGCACAGATGTCGGGACGGCCGAGTTGTCGACAGATCCGGCTGTCGACAGGACCGGATGCCGATAGAGCCGGATGCTGATAGAGCCGGCTGTCGTAAGGACCGCTGGCGCGAGGGTCGGGAGGCCGCCGGTGAGTCAAAACCGGACGCCCACGGGTGTCGGCATCCGGTATTCGTCCGGGAACATCCGGTATTCGCCCGGGAAGACGGGCGCGCGCCCGCGCCCGATATTCGTCTGGGACGGTGACTGCGCTTTCTGTCAGGCCGCCGTCGCTCTTCTCGCCCACCATCTCAGCCCGGTGCCGGACGTCCAGCCCTGGCAGGCGGTAGATCTGCGCGGACTCGGCCTGACCGAGCGGCAGGCGCGGGAGGCCGTCTGGTGGGTCGACACGAACGGCGACGTGAACGGCGACGTGCGCAACCGCACGGGCGGCCACACGGGCGGCGAGACGGATGGCCATGTGGACGGCCAGGTGGACGGCACGGCGTGCTCGGGTGCGCAGGCGGTGGTCGCGTGGCTGGCCATCTCCGGGCAGCCCTGGCGGCTGTTGGGAAATCTGCTCCGCCGCCGATTGCCCGGCCGGATCGCCGCCGCTGTCTATGTCCGGACATGTCGCAACCGACATCGGTTACCCGTACCGACCTGGCACGGATTGTGGCTGTGGGTGCGGGGTTTGTGGACGGGCACGCCGGCCGGTGGCTGTGACCCGACGGGTACGCCGCCGCGCTGATCCTCCCACACAGATCCTTCTACGTTGATCCTCCTGCACTGATCCTCTTGGTCGTCCGTGTTTCCTGAGCGGACCCCCGTCGCTTTGCCGGTGGGCTAATTCACTACAGTGCCTGCGTGCCCCGGATTCACCTGGTCTCGAACCTTCCCGGCGCCAGCGCACTCGGTGACCATCTCAGGGGTGCGGGGCTCGGGCCCACCTCCGCGCGGTCCGCGGATGCGCTGCTCGTCCTCATCGACCGACCGTTGGACAGCGGCGAGCAGGACGTGCTCGACCGTGCCCGCCAGTCCGTCCCGGTGCTGCTCGCCGGCCCCACCCTGCGGTCGCTGCCGCCGGACAGCCCGCTGGTGGAGGCGTCCGGGCTGGTGCCGGGCCGGGTGACGCCGGTCCACGAACTGTGGCTGTTGCCGGGCCCGGACGGCGCGGAGTTCACCACCCGGCTCGGTGACTTCCGGCCGGTCGACCAGTGGGTCGTGCCCGACAAGCTCGCCGACGACGTGGAACAGCTGCTGATGGTGCGTCACGAGCTGACCGTGCATCCGGTGTGCACCTGGCGTCCGTCGACGGGCCTGGGCATGCTCACGCTCGGTTCGGGTGACCGGACGCTGGCCGATCCCGCCTACCACCGTCTGATCGGACGCTGGCTGCGCCACGCCCTCGGCGTGCGGGACGCGCCGCCGGTACGGGTGGGGCTGCTCGGGACGGCCGAGTCCGCCGCCTTCCACCACATGGCCGTCGACGTCACCGAAGGTCTGGAGATGGCCGCGATCTGTGACGGCGCGTCGCGCCCGCCGGGACGCGGCGGGGACCGTACCGTCCGCCGGATCGCCAATCCGGCGGACCTGGTGAACGACTCCGAGATCGATCTGATGATCGTTGTCACTCCGACGCACACCCACACGGAGTGGGCGGTGCGGGCGCTCGAGGCCGGCAAGCACGTCGTGGTCGAGCATCCGTTCTGCCTGACCACTCGGGAAGCCGACGAGCTGACGGGCCTGGCCGCCGAGCGCGGGCTCATCCTGGCGGTCCATCCCGACCAGCGAGACGATCTTGGTTGCCGTGCGTTGCAGAGCTCGGTCCGAGCGGGTGCGATCGGTGACGTGCTGTGGCTGGAGACGTTCCAGAGCGCCTACACGCGCCCGCCCGGGACCTGGCACGACGATGCCCGGGTCAGCGGCGGGGCCGTCTACGACCGGGGCTTCGCTCCCCTGGACTGGATCCTCGACCTGCTCGCCGGGCCCGTCGAATGGGTGTCGGCGACCGCGCACAAGCGGGTGTGGCACCACGTGAGCAACGCCGACCACACCCGTATCCTGCTGCACTTCGCCAGCGGTACCGAGGCCCAGATCACGATCTCCGATCTCGCCGCCGCGGCGCTGCCCAGGTTCCACGTGATCGGAACGGCCGGCTCGATCGTCAGCGAGGTCCCCACCGAGCCGGTCATCCCCGGCCCGCGGCCCGGGCGACACGCCGAGCGGATGTTCGCCACCCCCGCCGTCCACCTGAACCTGGTCGCCGCCGACGGCAGCCGGACCAGGCTGCCGCTGCCGCCGGCACCGGTCACCTCGGTCTTCCACAATCAGCTCGCCGACCTGCTCGTCTCCGGCTGGCCCATGCAGTACACCGCGGAGGTGGCCCGGCGGGTGGTCGCCGTGATGGAGGCGGCCAGCCAGTCGGTGGCCGCTGGTGGGGGGTCTGTCGCGCCGGTATGACCATCACCCCGTACGACCCTCACCCCGGTATGACCAATGGCCGTTTCTCGGTGTTTACTTTGACCGTGGAATGGCTGACCCTGCCCGACGTCGCTGACCGGCTCGGGATACCCATCACGCGCGTGCGTCAGATGGTGCGGGATCGCAAACTGCTCGCCGTGCGCTCAGATGGCGTACTGCGGGTTCCGACCGAGTTCATCCAGGACGGCACGGTGCTCAAGGGCCTGTCGGGCCTGCTGACCGTGCTCTCCGATGCCGGCTTCTCCGACGAGGAGTCGTTGGACTGGCTCTTCCGGGAGGACCCGACCCTGCCCGGCACCCCTGTGCGTGCCCTGGCGGAGAACCGTGGCCGGGAGGTCAAACGCCGGGCCCAGGCCCTCGCCTTCTAGCGCCTTCCAGCCGCCCGCGCCGCCGTAGGGTCGAGGGTATGACACAGGACGTCGATGCCCCCCGGTCGTCATATGCGTCGTCGTACACGCGGTCAGCGGAGGCGGAAGCCCGCCTGGTCCGGCTGGCCGACGCCAGGCTGTACCTGTGTCTCGGGTTGCGGCCGGAACTGGCCGCCTTCCTCGACGAGGTGGTCGCCGCCGGGGTGGACGTCGTCCAGCTGCGCGAGAAGGGCCTGGAGTGGCAGCTCGAGGCCGACGGGCTCGCCGTGGTGCGCCAGGTCGCGCGGCGGCGGGGGGCGCTGGTCGCCGCCAACGACCGCGCCGATCTCGCCGCCTTCACCGGCGTGGACGTGCTGCACGTCGGCCAGCACGACATCCCGCCCCGGCTGGCCCGCCAGTTGCTCGGCCCGGACGTGCTGATCGGCCTGTCCACCCATGATCCCGACCAGCTCGCCGCGGCGATCGAGGATCCCGACGTGGACTACTTCTGCGTCGGCCCGGTGTGGGCGACGCCCACGAAGCAGGGGCGTCCGCCGGTCGGGCTGGAGCTACCACGCCTGGCCGCCCGGCTCGCACCCCCGTTCACCCCCGGCGCCAAGCCCTGGTTCGTCACCGGCGGGGTGGACGCCACCACGCTGGACGACGTGCTCGACACCGGCGCCCGGCGGGTCGTGGTCGTCCGGGGCATCACGCAGGCCGCCGAGCCGGGGCCGGCCGTCACGGCCCTGGCCACCCGGCTGCGCGCGGCCCTGAGCCATCACCCGGACGGCGCGGGCGGGTGCGCCGAGGCCTGACACCATGGCCGGCCCGCGCTGTCCGTCTTCCGCCGTCCGTCTCCCGCGGGCTGTGTTCCGCCGGCTGCGTCCGCCGGCCGTAGCTGCCCGGATGTCCGGGACGGCCGGTCGCGTAGCATGTTCGTGCGTCAGCGGTGACGGCCAGTTGCGGCGGTCAGCGGCGGTCAGCGGCAGTGTCAGCGGCGAGGTGCGCGAAGTAACCGTGTATTCGGTTCCGGTGCACGCGACAAACCGTAGATACGCTGGTTATGGTGCATGCATGGCGACTTTGCGGATCTCAGACGCGGCCGGTCTGTTGGGCGTCAGCGACGACACCGTCCGACGGTGGGCCGACGCCGGACGGCTGCCACTGGTACGGGACAGCAGCGGTCGGCAGGCCGTCGAAGGTGCCGCGCTGGCCCAGTTCAGCAAGGAGCTCGCGGCCTCGAGCGACCGACCGCCGGCCGCGGACGCCGCGGTGGTGGGGGAGTCGGCCCGTAACCGCTTTCCCGGCATCGTGACCCGGGTGGTACGCGACGGTGTGATGGCCCAGGTCGAGATCCAGGCCGGTCCGCACCGGGTGGTGTCCCTGATGAGCCGCGAGTCCGCCGACGAGCTCGGCCTCGAGCCGGGCGTGGTGGCTGTGGCCTCGGTGAAGTCGACGAACGTGGTGATGGAGCTGCCGGCGCAGCGTCGCTGACGCCACACGACAACCGGTGGCCGGCCGGTTCCCTCCGGCCCGTCCGGTCCTTCCGGGGTTTTCCGGGGCTTCCAGCGTTTCCGGAGCCCTGCCGGACGTGGCAGGTTGCGGGGGGCGGACGTGCGGGGACGGATGAAAGCGCGATCAAAGAACTCGGCCGGGGCACCCGCCGCCGTCAGACAGCCCGATACAGGCGCGCCCAGCTCATCTGTGTCCAGCTCATCTGTGCCCGGCGCACGTGTGCCCGGCGCAGCTGAGCTCGATACCGGTGGGGCGCCGCACGCCGGGGCCGGGTACCCCGCCGCGGCGTGAGCCGGATCTTCACGGCCGGCCGCCTCCGCCGGCCCCGCTCTCGAGTCCCCGCTCCGTTCGCCGTCCCGGCGCCCGGCCTGGCCCAGCCCGGCGGCCGGCCCCGTGGGCGGCCCCGTGGGCGGCCCCGTGGGCGGGCCGGTGGGCGGGTACCGGTTCCGCTGGCCGCCGCCGGCGGCATCGCGCTTGCCTTCCTCCTGCTCCCACTGGCCGGGCTGCTTGTGCGGGTGCCCTGGCGCGACCTGCCGGAGCTGCTGGCCGAGCCCGAGGTGCGCGAGGCGCTGCGGCTGTCCCTGCTGACCGCGAGCATCGCGACCGTGCTGTCGTTGGCGGTGGGTGTGCCGCTGGCCTGGTTGCTGGCCAGGGCGGACTTCCTCGGCCGTGGGCTGCTGCGCGCGGTGATCACCGTGCCGCTCGTGCTGCCGCCCGTGGTCGGTGGGGTGGCGCTGCTGCTGGCCTTCGGGCGTCGGGGCATCGTCGGCCGATACCTCGACGCCTGGTTCGGGATCACCCTCCCGTTCACCACCGCCGGGGTGGTCGTGGCGGAGGCGTTCGTGGCGATGCCGTTCCTGATCGTCGCGGTTGAAGGGGCGTTACGATCAGCGGACCGACGCTTCGAGGACGCCTCCGCCACCCTTGGCGCAAGCCGGTGGGTAACGTTCCGCCGGGTCACCCTCCCGATGATCGCGCCGTCGCTCGGCGCGGGCGCGGTGCTGTGCTGGGCACGCGCCCTCGGCGAGTTCGGAGCGACGATCACCTTCGCGGGTAACTTCCCGGGTACCACCCAGACGATGCCGCTGGCGGTCTACCTCGCCCTGGAGACCGACCCGGACACCGCGACCGCACTGTCCCTGGTCCTGCTCGTCGTGGCCGTGGTCGTCCTGGCCCTGCTCCGGGACCGCTGGCTGCGTCCGGGGACGACCCTGTGAGCCCGGTGAGCGGGCTCGGCGAGCGGGACGGGCCGGCGGGACGGGCCGGCCCGCCTGACGGCGGTGGATCCGACGACGGCGCGTTGCTGGCACGCCTGCGAGTGCGGCGGGCCAGCGGCTTCACCCTGGACGTGACGCTGACCGCGGCGAGCGGGACGACCGTCGCCGTTCTCGGGCCCAACGGCGCGGGCAAGACCACCCTGCTGCGGGCGCTGGCCGGGCTGCAGCCGGTCGACGCGGGCCGGATCAGCCTGGCCGGCCTCGTCCTGGACGACCCGGCGGAGGGAATCTTCGTCCCGGCACAGCGCCGCACGGTCGGGATGGTTTTTCAGGACTACCTGCTGTTCCCGCATCTGTCCGCGCGGGACAACGTCGCCTTCGGGCTGCGCTGCCGGGGAGTCCCGCGGGCCGCCGCCCGGGCCGCCGCGCTGCGCTGGCTGGAGACGTTCGGGCTGGCCGAGTTCGCCGCCCGCCGGCCCGGGGCGCTCTCCGGCGGGCAGGCTCAACGGGTCGCGCTCGCCAGAGCGCTCGCCGCGGGCCCGAAGCTGCTGCTGCTGGACGAGCCGCTGGCGGCGCTGGACGCGGCCACCCGGCTGGCCGTCCGAGGGGACCTGCGCCGCCATCTCAGCGGGTTCGGTGGCCCGTCCGTGCTGGTGACCCACGACCCGATCGAGGCCATGGTGCTGGCCGACCACGTCGTCATCATCGAGGCCGGACGGGTGGTGCAGCAGGGCCCGCCGGCCGAGGTGGCCCGCCGGCCCCGCACCGACTATGTCGCCCGGCTCGTCGGGCTGAACCTGTACCGGGGGGAGGCTGAGGCGGGTGTCGTACGGCTGCCCGGTGGCGGCACGCTCACCGTCGCGGACAGCGCGATCACCGGTCCGGTGCTGGCCGCGCTGCGGCCGTCCGCGGTGATGCTCGGCGTCGTCGAGCCGCACGGCAGCGCCCGCAACACGCTGGCCGGCCAGGTCACCGGGCTGGAACTGCTGGGGGACCGGGCCAGGGTCGCGGTGGACACGAACCCCGCTCTGCTTGCCGACGTCACCCCCGCGGCCCTGGCCGAACTGCGGCTGGAGCCGGGATCGCGCGTCTGGGCGTCGTTCAAGGCGACGGACATCGAGACCTACCCCGACGAGGCCCCCTGACGAGGCCCGCGGCCCTTGACCGGCCGTGTAACGACACGAAGTGACCAGGCCCGGGACGACACGAGGCCTGGTGACGACTACGAGACCGGGGCCGGTTGGCTGATACGGGACGAGCCCCGCACCATGCCGGTTGCGGGGCTCGCCTCACGCATGTTCCTACTGCTGTCCGCGATCACGCTGAGCCGCGTGGCCGCCGATGATCAAAGCGGCCGGACGTTCTCCGCCTGCGGACCCTTCTGGCCCTGGGTCGTGTCGAACTCGACCCGCTGGTTCTCTTCCAGGGTTTTGTAGCCGTTCGTCGCGATCGCGGAGAAATGCACGAAAACGTCCGGACTGCCACCGTCCGGGCTGATGAACCCAAAACCCTTCTCTGCGTTGAACCACTTCACAGTGCCCTGAGTCATTCTATGATCCTTATCGCCACGCAAGTCGACACACGCGAGCGCGCACGCCGCATCTACACCTTACTCATGCCGGACGCACGGGCCGACAGGCGCCCACCGCCACCCGCCCACATCGGGTGATGCGGACCTGGCCGGTGAGGCGGCAGACAGCGGTTTTCAGCGGCTGCCCGGCCGATCGCGGATACGCCGATCACCGCTGCTCAGGGCAGCCGGGAGGAGAAGGCCACCGACCCGGCCGCGGCCGTCAGCCCCAGCAGCAGGGACAGGCCGACGAACCAGGTGGTGACCTCGTGGAACTCGTTGCGGTAGCCGATGGAACTGCCGAGGTTCTCGTACACCGAGCGCAGCTCGTCCCCGGAGGCGGCCCGGTGGTAGGAGCCGTCGGTCGCCCGCGCGATCTCGCGCAGCGCGTCCTCGTTGACCGGGACGGGAATCTCCTGGCCACCCACGTCGAGGCTGCCGTCCGCGGTGCCGTAGGCGATCGTGTCGACCGGCACCCCGGCGTCCCTGGCTGCCTGGGCTGCCTGGGCGTTCGGGCGTCCCCGCTGGGTCTCCCCGTCGGAGAGCAGCACGATGGCGGCCGGCGGCGGTGTCCCGCCGTCCGCGGCGAGCTGTTCCCCGGCGGTGGTGATGGCCTGCAGGCCGGCGAAGATGCCCTCGCCGATCGCGGTGGACGGGCCGAGCTGCAGCCCGTGGATGCCGGACCGCACGGACTGCCGGTCGGTGGTCGGTGGGACGAGGAGCGCCGCTGACCCGGAGAACGACACCAGCCCCAGGTTGATCCGCGGTGGAAGCTGGTCGATGAACGCGTCGGCGCCGTCCTTGGCCGCCGCGAGACGGTTGGGCGCGACGTCGGTGGCCGCCATCGAGTTCGACACGTCGATCGCCAGAATGATCGTCGCGCGTTCGCGGGGGACCCGCCGGGCCTGGGCCGGCCGGGCGAGGGAGAACACCATGGCGGCCAGCGTGAGCAGCAGCAGGGCCGCGGGCAGGTGCCGACGCCACCACTGCGGCCGCCGTGGCAGCACCGACGCCAGTAACCCGACCGAGGTGAAGCGTGCCGCGTAGGCCTTCCGGCGCAGCGACATCACGATGTAGGCGGCGGCGATGGCGCCGACCGCCAGCAGCAGCCACAGCCAGTGGCCGGCGAGGAAGGTCATCGGCCGGCTCCGGTGGGACGGGCCGCGACCGGTGGGCGCCTGGCCGCGCCCCGGCCGCGGCGGGTGGCCAGGACGAACCGGACGATGTCGGTGAGCCAGTCGGAGTCGGTCCGCAGGACGAGATGGCCGGCGCCCGCCCGGCGCAGTGCCGCGTCCACCTCCCGGCGGTGTGCCGCGGCGGCCCGGGCGTAGGAGTCGCGCAGCCGGCGGGAGGAGGTGGGCACCGTCAGGGTCGCGCCGGTCTCCGGGTCGACCACGTCGAGCAGCCCGACGTTGGGGAGCTCGAGCTCGCGCGGGTCGACGATCTCGATGGCGAGTACCTGGTGCCGGCCGGCGAGCGCGCGCAGCGACCGTTCCCAGGACAGGTCGACCGAGAGGAAATCCGAGATCACGACGACCATCCCGCGGCGCCGGGGCGGGTTGCGCAGCCCGTTCAGGGCGGCGGCGAGATCGGTCGTGGACGTCCCGGCGCCCGGGACCGTCCCGGCCCCCGCGCCTGTCTCCGGACCGGCGCCCGTCCCCGGGGCCGGGGTGGCGGGGGAGCGGCGGGCCGGCCGGTCCAGCGCGGTTCGTGGCGCCGCCAGCAGCGCGCGCAGCAGCGCCCGCAGGCCGTCCCGGCCGGTGCGGGCGGGGACGAGCCGCGGCGGGTGGCCGGTTGTCAGCACCACCGCGCCCAGCCGGTTGCCGCTGCGTGCCGTCAGGTAGCCCACGGCGGCCACGGCGGCGATCGCGAGGTCGCGCTTCTCCAGCTTCGCGGTACCGAACTCAAGGCTCGCCGTCAGGTCGACGAGAGCCCAGGTCTCCAGCTCACGGTCGGCGACGAGGTCGTACACGTGCGGGATGGTGGTGCGGGCCGTGACCGCCCAGTCCATCCGCCGCACGTCGTCCCCGACGTGGTAGGCGCGGCTTTCGGCCTTCTCCGTCCCCGACCCGGGCACCAGGCCCAGGTGGTCGCCGAGCAGCAGGCCGTCCAGCCGGCGGGTGACGGTCAGCTCGAGACGCCGCAGGGTCCGTTCGATCGCCGGATCCGCCGCGGCCGCCCCGGGCACGCCCGGCGTGGGCTGTGCGGGCTGCGCGGGCTGTGCGGCGGGGCTGCCGGGCCGGCCGCCAGCCCCGCCGGCCGTGCCCGCGCCTGGTCCGCCGGGTGTCACCGCTCTGCCCGTTCCACCGGTTGTCGCCGACGTGCCCGCTCTGCCGCCGCGGCGTGGCCCGGCGGGTCGTTCCGTTGGCTGGTTTACGCTCACGCCGACGTTTCCTGGCCGAGGTACTCGGGGAATCCGCGCGGGTTGGTGGTCCAGTGCCCGGGATAGTCCTGCTGGCGGGGCGTGACCCGTGGGGGCCGGGTGCCGTGCAGGATCCGTTCGGCGATGGTCCGCGCGGACAGCCCCTCCGCCAGCGCCTCGTAGGACAGCACCAGCCGGTGCGGCAGCACGTCCAGCGCGACCGCGGCGACGTCGTCCGGCACGACGTAGTCCCGGCCGCGCAGCATCGCCAGCGCCCGGGCCGCCGCGACCAGGCCGAGCGACGCGCGCGGTGACGCCCCGTAGGCGAGATGGCCGGTGAGTTCGGGCATCCCGAACTCTGCCGGCGCCCGGGTCGCCAGCACCATGCGGACCGCGTAGTCGGCGATCGCATGGTGCACGAACACGTCGGTGGCACGCTCCTGCAGTTTGATCAGCGTGGGTGGGTCCAGGACGCGCTCGGCCCGGGGCGGCTGGGTGCCCATCCGCCGGACGATCTCCAGCTCCTCGTGGCCGCTGGGATACGGCACGTCCACCTTCATCAGGAACCGGTCACGCTGCGCCTCCGGGAGCGGGTACACCCCCTCGGACTCGATCGGGTTCTGCGTCGCCAGCACCAGGAACGGCGCCGGCAGCTGGTGGGTGACACCGCCGAGGGAGACCTGCCGCTCGGCCATCACCTCCAGCAGCGCCGACTGCACCTTGGCGGGCGCCCGGTTGATCTCGTCGGCGAGGACGAAGTTCGCGAAGATGGGCCCCAGCTCCACATCGAAGGTCTCCCGGGTCTGCCGGTAGACCCGGGTGCCGATGATGTCGGAGACGACCAGGTCGCTGGTGAACTGGATGCGGGTGAACGTCCCGCCGACCACCGTGGCGAGGGTCTGGACGGCGAGGGTCTTGGCCACCCCCGGCACCCCCTCCAGCAGGCAGTGCCCACGGGCGAGCAGTGCCACCAGCATCCGCTCGACCATGTGGTCCTGGCCGACGATCACCTTCTTGACCTCGAAGAGGGCGCGTTCGAGATGGTCGGCGTCGGTGGCCGTGTCCGGACTGGCGAGAGACGCTTCGCCGCCCGCCGCGGACTTCCCCTCCTGGTCGTGCTCGGGTGCGCGTGCCACGGATCCGTCCGGGGCGCGCGCACCCGAGCGTGTGAGCCGTTCGTCCATGAGCTGTAGTCTCGCAGCCAGCGGCCGGAATCGAGACCTCAAGCCGAACTCGTCAGCCTGTTTGAACAATGAATTAAGACGAATTAAGACGAATCAGGGTGGATCCGGGGCTTCCGCCCCGCGGCGGCCCTCGGCTCGTCCGGTGCCCGTCCGCGGGCTCGGGGCCAGTCGGAACCAGGGGATCCGACTCGGATGGTCATGCTGACCGCCCGGATGCCGGGCTCGACCGGTACCGTTCCCTACGTGCCGACCTGCTCCATCGACGGAACCCGCTCTGTTGGCAGGACCCGCCCTGTTGGCAGGACCCGTCCCCTCGATGGAACCTGTCCGCTCGGCGGGAGCCGTCCTCTCGGCGCGGCCGGTGGCGGGGAGGGCTGATGACGGACGTCCTCGTCGCGGTGGCCGCCGCCGTCCTGCTGGGCGCGGCCGGCTACGGGCTCGTGCTGCCGCGACGGCCGCCGCGGCAGATCAGCCAGACGGTGGACGGGGTGGGCGCCGTCGAGATCCAGCTGGCCGCCGGACGGGTCGAGATCGCCGAGGCCGACCGGGCGGACGCCCGGGTGGCGATGACCGTCCGCCGGCGCGCCGGCCGGTCGCGCCCGGCTCTGGAACAGGTCGGGGAACTGCTGCGCATCGACGGGCGCACCAGCGAGGCCCGGGTCCGGCTGACGCTGCCGCGGGCGACCCGGGTTCGGGCCGAGGTCCGCCGCGGGGAGGTGACCCTGTGGGGCTCGGACGGCGACCTCGTGCTCATCACCGACACGGGCACCATCGCCGGGCGGGAGCTGGGCGGGGCCGGTGTCGCCGCGCGCAGCCGCACCGGTGACGTCGTCCTGCACTTCGCCCGTCCCCCCGGGAAGGTGGCGGCGTACAGCGACAGCGGGGCAGCCACGGCCGTCCTGCCGGGTGGCCCGTACGCGGTCGACGTCGAGTCCGCGGATCCTGACGCGGACGCGGTCACCCTGGGTGTTCCAGTTGATCCGCGGGCGGAGCGGACGGTGTCGGTCCGCAGCCGCTCCGGCAGGGTGCGGGTGTGCGCCCCGACGCCCCAGGGCCCGGTGCGGCTGTAGCCCGTGCGGCGGCCGGGTGACCTACGGGACGCGGCCTACAGGGGCGGCGTGCCGTGGCTGGCCGCCTCGTCCGGGTGGTTGTCCGGGTGGCTCGGCCGGTTGTGCCGGGTCCGGCGCGTGACAGGGCTTACCCTCAAGGGTATGGCAGCGGTCAGGAGTGTCGTGGCGACCCGGGGGTTGGTGGCGACCCGGGGGTTGACCGTGCGGGACTGCCTCGACTCGGGCCGGCCGTCGTTCTCCTTCGAGTTCTTCCCGCCCAGGACCCCTGAGGGGGAACGCCACCTGTGGACGGCGATCAGGGAGCTGGAGCCGCTGCGGCCGTCCTTCGTGTCGGTCACCTACGGCGCGGGCGGGTCGACCCGGGCCGGCACGGTGCGGATCACCGAACGCATCGCGACGGAGACGACCCTCACACCGATTGGTCACCTCACCGCCGTCAACCACTCCGTCGCCGAGCTGCGGCAGGTGATCGGCAGCTATGCCGGCGCCGGGGTCCGTAACGTCCTGGCGCTACGCGGCGATCCGCCCGGCGACCCGCAGGGGGAGTGGGTCGCCCATCCCCAGGGGCTGCACCATGCCGAGGAGCTGGTACGCCTCGTCCAGTCGCTCGGTGACTTCTGCGTCGGGGTCGCGGCCTTTCCGGATCGCCACCCCCGCTCGTCCGACTTCGACACCGACGCGCGCTACCTGGTACGCAAGCTCACCGCCGGCGCGGACTATGCCATCACCCAGTTCTTCTTCGAGGCGGATGCCTATTTCCGGCTGGTCGACCGGGTCCGCCAGCTCGGCTGCGAGGCGCCGATCATCCCCGGTGTAATGCCGGTGACCAACGTCGCGCAGATCGAGCGGATGGCGAAGCTGTCCGGGGCCGCGTTCCCCCCGGACCTGGCCAGGCGGCTGCACGCGGTGGCCGACGATCCGGCGGCGGTACGGGCAGTCGGGGTGGAGGTCGCCGCCGACCTGTGCGAGAAGCTGCTCGCCGGTGGCGCACCTGGTATCCACTTCATCACGTTGAACCGTTCCACCGCGACGCGGGAGGTGTTCCACTCGCTACGGCGATGACTCGTCGGGCCCGGGCCCGGGCCCGGACCGCGCCAGGCTGTTCCACCTGTTCCTGTCGGCACCGCTGGCCTCGGCGTTCACGCTCGCCTGGCCGTGCGGATGATGCGGGCGCCGCCGGCCGGGGAGCCGCGTCGGACGCCGTGGCCCGTCAGCCGCTTACGAATCTCCCATCCCCACCCGCACCC
>NZ_CAAAFS010000254.1:5542-9557 GCF_900634755.1 Protofrankia symbiont of Coriaria myrtifolia | reverse complement strand
ACCCCCACCTGTCGTTCCCGTCCCCGTCTCGCCTGATCCCATCCGCTTGCCTGGCATCCTCACCTGTCGGCTGTCCGGACGCGTCGGGCGTACCGGCCTGCCAGCCATGGTGATCCCTGGGGCCACCGGCCGCGGGGATCGCGCTTCCCCACGGGGTTCTTCCAGCCGTCCCATCGTTGCTGTGATCTTCAGTCGTTGTCCTCGTAGGCGTCGAAGACGCACAACAGCCATTCGTCCCGGAAGGGCTGCTCGCGCACGAGCGCGAAGCCGGCCAGGTTCGCCGCGTCCACCACGGCCGCCACCAGATTGAGGTCCAGCGTGCCGAACACGGGGGTGATACGTACCGCGACCACCACCTGGTCGCGTTCAGTGTTGAAGACCGCTGTCGGGTCGAGGTCGTCGAGTGTCTCCACGACCAGTGGTGCATGCTTGGTCACCGGTGTCTCCTGCGGCCGCCCCCTGGCGGCCCTCGAAGGGCTGACGGTTGTCGGTAGTCTCGGTCGTCATCAGACGACGGAACGATACGCAGCAGGCATGATGCTCCGATGACCGCCCCGGTGCCGACCGGGCAAGCTGTCGCAAGACGTGGTCGGACCTACATGGCAGTCATATTCCCACGAAACGCCCGTACGGGGCCTCCGGCGCAGGCGAAGATGACGATGATCATCCCGAGGCGCTGCCCCGCCGCTGCCCCGCGTCGTGCGCCGGTATTCACGTCACAGCGTCCGTGCACCGTTCACTCACTGCCTCCTGCCTCGCCTGCATCCCCTGCCTCCTGCTTCCGCTGCCTGGCCGACCCGGCGTCTCACCACCCCGTGGGCCCGTTGCGGCGGTCCGCTGTCCCCGCCCGGCTGGCGACAGTCGTCACTGGTCGTCACTGGCCGCGATCCATCGATCCCGTCATCGGCGCCACCGCGCCCACGCGACCGCAAGCCGTAGGTGAAAACCGTTGGTATCGCACAGGTTGTCACCTACGGCCTGCGTGCCCGTAGATGGATTCCGTCGTGATGACAGCGCTTTCCACCTACGACTGGCCGGATGCCGATCGAAGCACGAGATGGAAATTGTCCGTACAGGAATATCCGTACAGGAATAATTGCTACCTGCGGGCATGGTTGGTGGAGGCTGGGTGGTGGGCGCCGGCATGGTTGCGGGCATGGCAGGTGAGGCGTGGCAGGGTGCATGACGGGACGAACGTCATCGGGGAGTTTCAGATGGCGCGGGCCTGCCGGTGGTCGCCGCCGGAGTCGTGGGCGGGCCGCTGCTCGGCCGAAGGGGGCGGAGGCTGCTCCCGGGCCGGGTCGGTCGGCGTGAGGCGCTTACCCAGCACCGCGTATTCGATCCAGCTCCCCGGAAACTGAAAATTCGACAGTAACGGAACAAAACCCTCGCTGGCATACAGCCGTCGGGCCCTGCTGTCGGGCAGTTCCAGGGCGGACAGCGCGGCTGTCTGTTCCGGTGCCTCCCGCAGCAGTTCCCGCAGCAGACTACGTCCCACCCCCCTGCCCTGGAACTCCGGCAGGACGTGGAACTCGACGATCTCCAGACAGTCGCCGAGCCAGGTCACGGCGTCCTCGGGCCCCAGCGCGTCACTGACGACGTCGTGCCACCACTGCCCCTTCAGCCCCGGCAGGGCGTAGGTGAAGCCGACCAGGCGCTCATCGGAGAGAAGAGCCGCGACCGCTCGCAGATCCCGGCGGTCGGCGTGCCGGCGGGCGTGCATGGTCCGTTCGATCGCCGCCCGCGCCGGGTCGGGCTCGTGGAAGTCCAGAAAGGCGGCCTTGTAGACGGCGATGACATCGGTCAGCCGGGCACGCATCCGCGCGGGTGTCCAGCGGACCAGCCTGATGTTCTCCACCAAGCCTGCCTCCTCGCGCTTCCGTTCCTGCCTCGGGCAGGCTGCCTGCCCGGGGGGCCTGTCTACCCGCGTCGATTACCGGCCACGCCTGGGCCGGGTCAGTCCCCTATACCATCTAAGGTCACTGACGATAACGGGTACTCGGGGCGTTGCGCCCGGCTCGGTCCGGACGAAGACCTGTAGGCGAACCTTGTGCGGTGCGGCCGCACCGTGCCGAATGCCGCATGTTCCTGGTGGCTCGGGGTGTTTTCGGCGTCTGAGCCCCATGTGGCCTGAGCTCCGCCCCGGTCCTCGCCGTTGCGAGCACGCATCCGGGCCGGGCGGGACCATCACGGCACAGCTTGCCGCTGCCTCGATCATCTCGCCTGCCGCCTGCCGCCTGCCGCCTGCCGCCTGCCGCCTGCCGCCTGCCGCCTGCCGCCTGCCGCCTGCCGGATGGGTGATCCCTGGCCGGGCGGGCGGCAGGCGCCGACCCGGAGCTGGCGGCGTCGATGAACGGCTGTCGATGCCGCCAGCTGCCCGGTCAACCGGCTTTGTCCGGTCGCGGCCCGCCCAGGCGCCCGACGACAACGCCCACGCGGAGTTCTGGGCGTCGCCCCCGGAGTTGGTGCCCGGGCCACCAACTCCGGGGGGGGGGCTTGCTTCGGCCGTGGCTTTCGACGACGTCAGCGGCTCGGCCCGCCAGCGGGCAACCCGGCGGCCACACGGTAGCGGCCACGATGCCACGCAGCCGTACCCCTCGACGACGTTGACGGTTCAAGACGGGTGAGGTTTACTACTCCAGTAAGTCGAACATATGTTCGACTTACTGGAGTAGATCGTCATGCGAAAGATGGCCATGTGAAAGATCGTCATGCGGTTGAGCCATGTAGTGATGTCGTCGTATCGGAGGGAGCGGTCATGAGTCGGCAGGCCGTAGATCGACAGCCTCGAATCCCGGTCCCCCTTGCGGGGCTGCCTCGTCGTTCCCGTGACGAGCTGCTCATGGCCGCGCATCACGGCCTTGACGAAGCGAGCTTCGCCCGAACCCCCGGGCAGCGGTACGCCCTGGCGCACCTGGCGGCGCTGCGGGCCGCCGCCGCTGTTCTCGTGGAACGGGCCCGCCCCCGGCACGGTCACCGCGGCCGGCCCGTCAGCGTCTGGCAGTTGCTGGCACGAGTGGCGCCCGAACTGGCGGAGTGGGCACAGTTCTTCGCGGCTGGCGCGGCCAAGAGGACGGCCGCCGAGGCAGGCCTGTCCGTGGTCGGTGTCCGGGATGCCGACGACCTGCTTCGGCAGGCGGAGACGTTCCTCGCGGTGGTGGAAACAACGCTGGGCCTACCGTCCCAGCCGGCGCTGACGGCCGCGGTCGTCAGTTGCGTCCCGCCTGTCGGCGTGACCTGCTCACCGGAGAAGGCCGGGGTGCGAACGGGGTGGAAAGGCCAGGATGCGGAGCTGTGCGCACGCCGGGTGTGGTCAGGGCGCGGGTTCACCCTCGTGGCCCCTGAACGGGCTGATCCTGGCCGCTGGAAGAGGTACCTCTCGTTGTCGGGAGATGCTGGTCCTGTTTGCCGGGGGATCCCGGATGTCGTCCTGTGCACGAACAGAGGCTTCTGCCCGTCGGCTGTTGCGAGATCCATGTAGATCGTTTTGCGTATCGTAGATCAGGCGTTCACTATCGGTGACCATTGGTGAGCGTCTTGATTACGACGGTAGGTCATTCGGATGAATTCAGTCATTGCTGGGGATGCCACGCGATCGATGCCCGAAGGGTTGACCAGGGGGTCGAAGGCAGAAAAAGCATGGGTTTTCCGTTCCGTCGGAGGTCATGGTCTCCGGGCTGTCGACGGGGTGGTGCCATCGGACATGCCTGTGGGGATCCGCGAAGTCACGCGGCGAGACCGGCGGCGGCCGCCGAGCTGGCTGCTGCAACTGGTCGGCCTGTCCCTGGGGGGTCTCGTGGCCGGCATCGCCATCGGTTTCCGGCTGCCGGCGTGAGACCGGCTACCGGCGTGCGAGATGCGCGAGAGAGTGCAAAAGATGCGCGTAGAGAGACGTTCCGGTGCGTGATGCGTGAAGAACGATGCACCCGAGGCGGTCGTGGCCACCCTGGCGCTGGTTACCCCAACCTGGCCACCTAACGCTGGCCGCCCGGCGCCGTCACCTCAGCGCTGATCA
>NZ_CAAAFS010000254.1:4508-5458 GCF_900634755.1 Protofrankia symbiont of Coriaria myrtifolia | reverse complement strand
GTCGCTCATCTCGTTGCGAGGTTCGCGAGAACTCTCCAGCGGGCATGGCCCGGGGAGGTCCAGGTCCCCGGGTCGTTGAGGGGCTCAAGGCCTCCGGGGCGCCGAGGAGGTACGGCATGGCCGTCAGAAGTCGTCCGGTGACATGGGGAGATCTGCGCCAGGCCGTGGTCTGGCGGGGGCTGTTGGACGCACTGGTCACCGTGACTGCGCGAGCGGGCAGCGCACTCGACGTGGTGGACGCGGGTGGCGGCAGTGGTGGGTTCGCGGTGCCGCTTGCCGAGCGCGGGCACCGGGTGACCGTGGTGGATCCCAGCCCGGACGCGCTCGCCTCGCTCGACCACCGGGCGGCAGAGCACGGGGTCAGACATCTCGTGACGGCGCGTCAGGGAGATCTTTCCGTCCTGCCGGAGATCGTCGGAGTAGGCCGTTCGGACGTGCTGTTGTGTCACACCGTGCTGGAGGTGGTGGACGAACCCGTCGCCGCGCTGACCGCGGCAGTGGCAGTCCTGCGTCCAGGTGGGCTGCTCAGCGTTGTCGCCGCCAACCGGGCGGCGGTCGTCCTCGCCCGTGTGCTCGCCGGCAGGCTCGCCGAGGCGCAGCATGCGCTGGCCGATCCCGGTGGACGTTGTGGCGGCTTTGACCGGGCGCGCCGTTTCGACGGCGGCACGCTGGTACGCATGGTGAGCGACGCCGGAGCCGATGTGATCGCGGTCCACGGGGTGCGGGTGTTCGCCGATCTGGTGCCCGCGGCCGCCGTGGACGCGGATCCGTCCGCGGCGGAGCGACTGCTCCAGTTGGAGATCGCTGCATCCTCCCGGGCACCCTTTCGGGATCTTGCGGCTCACCTGCATGTCCTGGCCCACCGCCGCGACAGCCGGTGACGCGACCCGGCGACACGATCAGGCGGCATGACCAGATGGCATGACTATGCGTGGCGGATACCCGACCAT
>NZ_CAAAFS010000254.1:0-3929 GCF_900634755.1 Protofrankia symbiont of Coriaria myrtifolia | reverse complement strand
GATGGCTGATGGCGTGATGGGCCGGCGAGAGGCCGATGCGAGACCGGCACCGATGCGAGACCGGCGGGAGGTCGATGCCAGGGCGGGAGCGATCGTGATCAGGCAGGCGCGCGGTGCGAGAGACACGGTGCGAGGGGGAGGGGCTGTCGGGCACATCCACATCCCCTCGGAGGCGACTTTCCCACGAAGGCACGGCAGATTCCCACGAAGGTATGGCAGAAAGGCATGACAGGACGGTGAGGGCTTCCGGCGTGACATGACGGTGAGTGCTTCTCCGCGGAGGCAGGGTCGATTACGCAGGGTGAGTTCGGACCGGCTCCACCTGGACTCAGGGTGATTTCTTCCTCACGGAGACGGGGCCGATCACGCCGCGTGGCATGAGCCTTCGCGCCTGCGGGGAGGAGTCAGGGCAGCAGGAAGCGATCGGTCTGTCTCGGCATGGTTGGTTGCCTACCGCGCATGCCCGGTCGTGCCTATTCTTGGGTGTCAGGTTCCGTCTGCCGGACCTGCCGGCCGTGGGAGGAGCGTCGATGCCGCTCTCGGAAAATGAGCAGCGCCTGCTTGATCAGATCGAGCGCGCCCTCGTCGAGGACGATCCCAAGTTCGCGAGCACGGTCCGCTCGACGAACCCTCGCACCTATCTCATGCGCAGGGTCCGCCGAAGCTTCCTCCTGTTCGTGGTGGGGCTGGTCGTCCTGCTTGTGGGGGTCGTCCTCAACCGGACACCGTTGATCGTGATCTTCGGTGTGCTCGGTTTTGCCACGATGCTGTTCGCGGCGTCCCGGGGTGCTGCCGATCTTCGTCGGATCAGTGGCCGGGGCGGAGAGGCCAGTAGTCATCGTCCGACGGCCTCCCGTCGTCGGACCCGCCCCCCGTTCACCGAGCGGATCGAGGAACGATGGCGCCGCCGGTGGGATGATCACTGACTGGGGTAGTTACTAGCAGCGGTTGCTGACAGGCGGTTGCTGACAACCAGCCCGATCGCTGGCCAGGGCCGGCGCTGTCGCTGGCTGGCAGGAGCCGCCGCCAACCGCCGGGACAATCAGTCGGCAGTATGATCGTCGACTGTTAGTGATCATGGTCCGGTGGTGACCGTCAACCACGGGCCGACAACAGCCGCCAACCGCCGGGCGGGCCACAGGCGATCTTGAGTGACAGGGTCGCTCCCGACGGAGCCGACCCCGTCGACGCGGCCGGCATGAGCAACCGAGCCATGCTCCCGGTGTTCACACCCTGTCCCACTGGCTGTTCTGGTCGTGCCGGCTGTTCTGGTCGTGCCGGCGTGCAGGCGGACGCCTCGACGCCGGATTGCTTCCCGGTCGGACCAGGCCACGTAGGCTACCCAGGTCGGCGACCACGGAGCGTGGAACCATGGTGGCCCAAGCACGGCTGGTGCGCGGCGCTGTCTTTCTCAAGATTCGTGAAACTGTCTGTAGATCGCGTCCGATCCGTTCGTCCGGTGCGTTGGAACGAACCAGGGCCAGTGGCGCGTAACAGGCGAGTTCCTCCGCCTCGGCGATCCGGAGCAGGGCAGCCAGGGCCTCCTCGACCTCCGCCGTCGTGATCATTTGTTCGGGGGCGCGGGCGTTGGTCGAGATGTGAGCGCTCAGCCGCGTCGCGCTGGCTCGCGGGGACTCGTTCGGCCGCAGCGGCATACCAAGATCGGCAGCAAGGTCGGCCAGTTCGGCCCAGGCCGCGTGTGCCCGGCTGTCGGTCGCGGTGTCCCCGTCGTCGTCGGAGGTCCCCCGCAGGGTGGCCGTGAGGCGGTGTCGGCGGCGCACCATCCGCACCAGTGCTGGTCCACCCAGCACCGCGAGGACGGCGACCCCCGGCAGGAGCCACCAGAGGATCGCGGGCGGCCCGTCGCTGGTGGGCTGTACCTGCGTGAGGGGCTGTTGCACCACCGTGTCCTGTCCGCTGCCGCTGGTGACATCGGCGCTCGGCGCGGTGGTCTCAGGCGCGGACGACGGCTGGGCGGCGCCCGCCGGCGCGGAAGCCGTGGCCCCTCCAGCCGGGTCCTGGGCCTGCGAGTAGCCGGGGATGATGATGCCCTCACTCGCCGGCGGGGTCGGCTCGAAGGGGATCCAGTCGGTGGAGGCGAACCACACCTCCGGCCACGCATGCATGTTCTTGTTGGTCATCAGGTAGCTGCCGTCCGGCTGCCGTTCGCCTTCGTTGAAGCCGATCGCCACTCGGGCCGGGATCCCCAACGACCGCAGCAGCACCGTCATCGCGGAGGCGAACTGCTCGCAGTAGCCGCGTTTGCGCGTGAACAGGAAGTCCGCCAGCGCCCCGGCCTGGGTGGTGGGGGCGCCGTCCAGGTCGTAGGTGAAGGCACCGCTCTGCAGGTAGTTCTGGATGGCGACGGCCTGCTGGTAGGGGCCGGAGGCAGTTCGTGTGAGCTGCCGTGCCAGATTGTGGATCCGGGGATCGGTGGTGGGAGGCAGTTCGGTATCGATCTTCAGCTCGGCCGGGGCGGCCGCCAGCACGGTCGCGAGCTCGTCGCGGGCGGGGGCCGGGACGGTTGCTTCGACCTGGTAGGTCGCGTCGGCGGTGGAGGTCCGGGTGCTGAACACCGTGCCGGTCTCGGCGGCCAGCCGCCAGTCGCCGTCGAGACCGGTGATTTTGGTCGGGATTCCGGGCAGCGGGAGGTAGTTCGCCTCCAGATCCTTCGACACGCTGATGGTCGCGGTGAGCTGAGTGCTGTGGGCGGTGGTTGCCGGCCCGGGCAGGCCGTTGCTGATTTTCGCCTCGCGGCCGGCGCGTAGCGCCCGCAGGGTGAACTGCTGCCCGTCGAACTGTTCGAGCGCGGTCAACCGCAGGTACTGCGGTGACGTGGTGCGCACCGACACCAGTTTCCTCGTCAGGGGGGAGTGCAGTTGTTGTGCCAACGAGACGATCGGCTGAATGACAACCGTCGAGCCGGGGCCGTCGTCGCCGTCGTTGCTCTGACCGTGCGTGACGAGCGCCAGCCCCTGTAGCGAGGGCAGCGTGGCCGGGACAGCCACCGCGCACACCAGCGCGCACACGGTGATGCCGATGACGTGGACACCGGTTCTGCTGCCCAGCCGCGGGGATGCCGACGAGGCGGCATCCGATGCGCCGGAGCCGGACGAGCCGGAACCCGATACACCGGAGGTCGACGCGCTGGTGATCGGTTTTCTCCACCGTTCGACGCTGGTGCGGCCGTCCAGTATCAGTAGCAGGAGGAAGCCCAACGCGCCGAGAACGAACCGGACCGACCCGACACCGTCCGGCAGTACCGCCGCCGGCAGCATGAACAGTGCCAGCAGCGGGAGCCCGGCAAGCGCCGGACGCCGGAGCATCGTCATCAGAAAGTCGACGATCATCGCGACGAGATGGACGCCGATGAGGACGAGCAGCGCCAGACCTGGCCGTTGCGGCACCGGCGCGGCGAACCGGGCCACGTCGTCCCGGCCGGTGGTGATCAGGGAACGCAACGTTTCCAGGGTCTGACCGGTCGGCACCACGCCGGCGAGAGCGGTTTCCCTCGCGCACAGTACGGTCGCCGCGACGAGCAGGCCGAGCGCCTCCAGCAGGACGATGACCGGGGCGGGCAGCCGCAGGGCCTGGCCCAGCACGGATGTTCCCGCCACCACCACCGTGGCAGCGACAGCCAGTCGCAGCCACCACAGGCCGTCGAACAACGGCGCGAGCGCGAACGCGCACAGCAGCGACGCGAACGCGCCACCGAGAGTCGCGGTCAGGGTGGGAGGCAGGCGTGTGATCACCGCCGTAGGCCTGCTTCCGCCTCCGGCTGTCCTGTCGCGGACGCGTCTTCAGCGGCGTCTTCAGGGCGTACCCGCCGGGCGGATGACCGGGGCGTCCCGGACGGGTGTGCCGGCTCGGGCGTGCTGCCGGCGCGTTCCCGCATGGCCGATGGCCGGGACAGGGGGGACGTCCTGGCG
>NZ_CAAAFS010000253.1:0-3165 GCF_900634755.1 Protofrankia symbiont of Coriaria myrtifolia | reverse complement strand
GCTGTCGGGCGTGCCGCGGGTTGGCGGGAGGCGGGTAGCGGTGCCGCACCGGCCGCGTCGGGAGGGAAGGCCCCTGAGTCACCGGTGGCCGAACCGGCAGCGGCTGGGCCAGCGGTGGTCGGCCAGGCGGCCGCTGGTCTGCCGGCCGTTGGTTCGCGGGCCGCCGAATTTCTGGCAGCCGAATCTCTGGCCGCCGAGTCGCCGCTGGCTGGCCGGGCGGCCGCCTGGCTGGCAGCGGTCGAGCCGGAGACAGTGGCCGAGCCAGGGGTGGCCGAGCCGGCGGTGGCCGAGCCGGCGGTGGCCGAGCCGGCGGTGGATGGCCACTCGAGCGGCTGATCCGACAAATGCAACATATCAGACGAATTTGACGAATTCGGATGGGGTGGGTTCGGGTTCAGCGGATGCCGTGGCTGTGGCGGCGCCGGCCGGTCATTGTGGATCAGGCCGGTGGTCGGGGAGCCGGCCCGATGCCCGGCCCCGCTGCCCCCACCGCCGCCGGCTGTGTTCCGCTCGGACGCCCGTGGCCACAGCGCGGCGAGGGTGTCGCCGTAGCCGGCGACGATCACGGTCCAGCCGTGACGCTGGAAGACCGCGCGGCAGGCGTGCAGGTTCTCCGGTCTGGCAGTCTCCTGCCTGGCGGCATCCTGCCTGACCACGGAGTGGTTCTCATCCCAGGTCGTGACGTCGACGAGCACAACCGTCGCGAGTGCGCCGCGCGGACGGGTTCTGGCGAGCATCCCGGCCCGTGCCGGCTCGGTGGCTCCGAGGACCGCCACGAGCATCCCGTCGCCAGCGAGGTGAGTCAGGTCACGTCGGCTGGGGATCGACGGGCCCGGGGATGCCGTACGGGGCGGCGGGCCGGCGTCGCTGGTGGTCACCACGGCGAGCGCGTCCAACAGCGCGGTGGGGCTGCGGGTCGGGTTACGCGACCGGCCCGTACCCGGTGTGGTCGTCACACCGGGTACGCCACCGTCACAGATCAGGTCGACCAGGTGATCGCTCTCGGCGAGATGCACCGCGACCGAGCCCGCGGCGCTGACCGCCCACTCGAACGAGGAGGCCGGCCCCTGGCCAGTCCAGGCCGCGGAGCGGGTGTCGAGCAGCACGGTCGCGCTGGCCGGGCGGGAGCTCTCCTCCCGGCGCACCATCAGCTCACCGGCGCGGGCGCTGGTTCGCCAGTGGATCCGTCGCAGGTCGTCCCCGGCCTGGTACGGGCGGGTGACGAAGTCGTCGGTCCCCATGGTGGGCCGGTCGCGTTGGCGGAGGTCGCCGATCATGGTCTGTCTGCCGGGGCGCGCCGCGGACAGTGTTTCCACCGGCGGGGTGACGACAAGCTCGCCGCGGCTGCGGAACGTGCGGGTGAGCTCGCACAGCCCGAACGGATCCGTGATCCGGATCGCCATCGGCCCGATCAGGTAACGGCCGCGCAGTTGGGGGCGAAGCTGATAGGTGAAGTACCGGGCGCCCCCCGGCTCCACCCGGTCGAGCACGAAGCGCGCCCGGAAGCCGAGATGGGCGGGGATGTCGTCATCCACCAGCAGCACCGAGGAGGAACGCCGACTCATGTTGTCGATCCGAACGCTGACCGACACCACCGCCCCCACGGTCGCGCGGGCGGGTACCAGGCGCCGGTGACAGGCGAGCCGGTAGCGGGTCCGGCACACGAACGCCGTCGCGCACACCGGCAGGGCGAGCAGCAGCAGGCCGACCCGCAGGAGGTCCTTCTCGCCGACCACGACCGCCAGCCCGCAGCAGACCAGCCCGGTGACCACGAAACACTGTCCGCGGACGGTCAGACCTCGTAAGGCCGCCAGGAAGTCCGACACGGCGATCTAACGGCCACGGTGCGACGGACGTGCCCCCCGGTGCGGGATGGGGACCCGGGCGAGGACGTCCGCGACGATCCGGGAGGCGGCCTCGGCGGACCCGCTCGACGCCGCGGTTTCCGCTCGGACCAGCAGCCGGTGGGTGAGGACCGGTTCGGCCATGGCCTGGACGTCGTCGGGGACGACGAAGGCGCGGCCGTCGAGGGCGGCATGGGCCCGGGCGGTTCTGATCAGGTGCAGGGTCGCACGCGGGGAGGCGCCCAGGACGAGTTCCGGGTGCCGGCGGGTCGCCGTCACGAGATCGATGATGTAGCGGCGCACCTCGTCGGCCACGTGCACCGAACGGACCAGGGAGATGAGTCTGGTGATCTCGGTGGCTTCGGTGACCGGGTCGACCGCGTCGAGAGGCTCGGTGTTTCCATGGCTGTCCAGCATGGCCAGTTCGGCCGCGGGCGACGGGTAACCCATGGACACTCGCGCGGTGAAACGGTCCCGTTGCGCCTCGGGCAGGGGATAGGTGCCTTCCATCTCGATGGGGTTCTGGGTCGCGACGACCATGAACGGCGATTCCAGGTGATAGGTGACACCATCAATGGTGACCTGGTGTTCCTCCATGCATTCGAGGAGTGCCGACTGCGCTTTGGGAGCGGCTCGGTTGATCTCGTCGGCTATGACCAGGTTGGAGAAGACCGGTCCGGGGCGGAACTCGAAGTCGCGGGTGTCCTGGTTGTAGACGCTCACCCCCGTGACGTCGCTGGGCAACAGGTCGGGTGTGAACTGGATACGGCGGACGCGGGCGTCGATCGAGCGTCCCAGCGCCTTGGCGAGCATCGTCTTGCCGACGCCGGGCACGTCCTCGATGAGCAGGTGGCCCTCGGCGAGCAGGACGACCAGGGATGTCCTGACCACCTCGGGCTTGCCGTCGATGACGCTCTCGACCGCGCGGGTCATGCGCGCCGCGACATCCGCGAGGTGGCGCAGGCCGGTCCCGGGCTCGCGCCACGGTATGACGCCGGGCTCCGTCACCGTCACGTCGGCCTCCGTCCTCAGATCGGCGAGGTGGGCCCGGCGGACCCCCCACAAGTGTGGCACCCGAGCAGAAGATGATCTTCACCGGTGGGAATCATCCGTCCGCTCCGTCCGGAAAGCGTACTCATTCGCGGCGGCGATCGAGGATAGCCGCTGCATCGGTTACCGGAGGTGTTTTTGGCATGTTCGGTCAAAAGACACATTGATGCCGGAGAGGTGATCTCCGAGGCCCGCCGAACGTGGGCGTGGGGGTGTCCGGAGTGTCGGACAGGTGGGGGGGAGTGGGGTACAGTGGCGCGCAGTGGGGGGC
>NZ_CAAAFS010000252.1:0-5646 GCF_900634755.1 Protofrankia symbiont of Coriaria myrtifolia | reverse complement strand
GGGTACAGTGGCGCGCAGTGGGGGGCGGAGGCGCTGTCAGGCTGACCAGGGTGGGGTTTGAACGGCCATGAATCTCTCGGGTACGGGCGAGGAGGCCGCCGATGTTCCTCGGCAGCCACACGCCACGACTCGACGACAAAGGCCGGCTCACCCTGCCGGCGAAGTTCCGCGAGGAGCTGGAGGGGGGGCTCGTGATCACCAAGGGGCAGGAACGCTGTCTCTACGTGTTCCCCATGGCTGAGTTCACCCGGATCAGCGAGTCCCTGCGGGCCGCGCCTGTTACGGCAAAAGCTCTACGGGATTACAGCCGCGTCTTCTTTTCCTCGGCTTCGGACGATGTTCCCGACCGGCAGGGACGGATCACCATCCCGCCGGCCCTGCGGACGTATGCGGAACTCACCCGGGACTGCGTCGTCAACGGCGCGAACACCCGGGTGGAGATCTGGGACGCGGCCCGCTGGGAGACCTATCTGGCCGGCCAGGAGGAGAACTTCGCCGCGCTTTCCGAGGAGGTGTTGCCCGGCGTCATCTGAGCGTCGTCCGAACGTCATCGTCCGAAGCGGACACACTCGGCCGGGAGCGCCGACCGACTACCGTCGGCAGTCCTCGCGCCGCCCTCGGTGCCGCTGCAGCCCGGGGCATCAGGTGTGCGCCGAGGTCTCCCCCCGCTCCATACCGGACACCACTTCCCCGGTGTCCGGTGGCGTGAGCGGGGCGGGACCTGGGCACACGCCGGGCCCTCGGGACCGGTGATGACGCCAGGCCGCCTTGGCGCACGTGTTTCCCGCATATCCGCACGCCCAGCAGTCACCCGGTAGCAGCTATCCGGTAGCAGTCATCCGGCCGGCTGTCGCGCAGCCGACAGCACCGGTTCGTCACATCCATTCACATCGTCTGTAGGTGTACACCGCGATTTTCACCGAGCGCGATCGCGGATGAACCGCATCTTTCCCGCCGCGAGGTTCACAAAACCGTTCGAGGAGGTCGAGGTGGAGGCCACACACACCCCCGTCCTCTCCGACCGTGTCGTCGCCCTGCTGGCGCCGGCCCTGCTCAGGCCCGAGGCGGTGCTGGTCGACGCCACCGTGGGCCTCGCCGGTCACGCGAGCGCGTTACTCGACGCCTGCCCGACGGCCCGCCTGATCGGTCTCGACCGCGATCCGCAGGCGCTGGAGCACAGCCGCGCCCGGCTGGCCGACCGGGCCGACCGGGCCACCCTGGTGCACGCCGTGTACGACCAGCTGCCGACCGTCCTGGACGCCCTCGGCCTGACCGAGGTGCACGGCGTGCTGTTCGACCTGGGCGTCTCCTCGCTGCAACTCGATTCCGACGAGCGGGGATTCAGCTACTCCCGGGACGCTCCCCTGGACATGCGGATGGACCCCGGCCGGGGCCGCACCGCCGCGGACGTCGTGAACACCTACGACGCCGACGAGCTCACCCGCATCCTCCGCCACTACGGAGAAGAACGCTTCGCCCGCCGAATCGCCTCGGCCGTGGTCGCCGAACGCGCCCGTGAGCCGTTCGTGTCCTCGGCGCGGCTGGCCGATCTCGTCCGCCGGACTATTCCGGCCGCAACACGTCGTAACGGTGGAAATCCAGCAAAACGTACGTTCCAGGCGCTGAGGATCGAGGTGAACGGCGAACTCGAGGCACTCGCCCGGGCGCTGCCGGCAGCCCTCGACGCGCTCGCTGTCGGGGGGAGACTCGTCGTGCTTGCCTACCACTCGCTCGAGGACCGCATGGTCAAGCGGGCGTTCGCCGCGCGGGTACGCCCTGACGTACCGCCGGATCTGCCCGTGATCCCACCGGATGCCGCACCGACGATGCGCTGGCTCACCCGCGGTGGGGAGACACCGTCTGCGGACGAGGTGGCGGCCAACCCGCGGGCCTCCGCGGCGAAACTGCGCGCCGTCGAGCGGATCGCCCCGCCGTCCGGGACGTCCGGGATATTCGGAGCATTCGGGACGCCTGGGCCGGCCGGCCCAGGCGGGGCAGCCGGAGGTGCGGCATGAGCGCGCTGGCCCCCCTGCTGGCGCGGCAGGGCCGGGGCAGGGCGAAGGCGGCCACGCCGCCCGCCCGCACGCCGCACCAGGCCGCCCGCGCCGACCGCTACGGCTACGCGGCGTCGGCCGCGGTGTACGACACGCTGCCCGCCTCGGCGGCGGTCCGGGGGCACGCCGACACCGCCATCCCGATCCCGTCCCTGGGCGGGCGAGCCGGTGGGCCGGCGGGCGGGGCGGCCACCGCCGCCCCGGTCCTGGACCGGCCACGCCGGCGGGTGGACGGGCTGGGCCGGCCGTCCACGCCGTCACCGCTGCGTGTCGGCCAGCCCCCCGTGCGCGGGAACGCTCCCCGGGCGCCCTTCGTCATCCTGTTGCTGCTGCTCATGGGCGCGGGCCTGATGGGCCTGCTGCTGCTCAACACGGCGCTCGCGCAGAGCGCGTTCAAGGTCCACGACCTGGGGCAGGACTCGTCCGATCTCATGGACGAGGAACAGGCGCTGTCCATGCGGCTGGACAACCTGTCCGACCCGGCGAACCTCGCCGCCCGGGCGGCGCAGCTCGGCATGGTCCCCGGCGGCATCCCGTACTACCTGCCGGCCGGCGCCCCGCTCCCGCCCGGTGCCAGGGTGATCGGTGCGGAGCCGTCCTCCGGCTTCGTCGTCGTGGTGGTGCCGCCACCGGGCCGGCCAGCCGGCGGTGCTGTGGGCCCTGGAGCCACGGCGGGTACTGGAGCCACGACAGGCTCCAGCGCCACGGCGGGCTCTGGAGCCACGGCGGGTACGGGCAGTGCGCAGCCGGCAGCCGCACCGGCCGCCGGCGTACCGGCTGGTGGCGCACCGGCCGCCGTGGGAGGCCCCGCTGGTGACGCGTCGACCGCGGGCGGGTCACCAGCCGCGGGTGCCCGGTGAGCTCCACAGTGCACCGTGGGGCCGCGCGTGGCCGATCGCGATCACGTAAAGCATCCACTCCTGTTCGTAGTGGCGCTGTTGATCGGTGGTACGAGTATGAGGATGGCCACGGCGGGTTCGCCGCCGGCTACGCCGATCCGGACGGCTACCGGGCCACGGCCGCCGGTTCCGCCTCCCGTACCGCCCACGGGGATCCCCACCGCTGGGGCGGCGGCCCCGACGACGGCTACGTCGACGACAGCTACTCCGGCTACGACCACCCCGACTACGACCACCCAGGCTATGGCCAGGGCTACTCCGGCTACGGCTACTCCGGTTACTCCGACTACGACCACCCTGACGACAGCTACCGCGAGGGCGGCGCGTCCGGACGCGACGGATACGTCCATGACCAGGACGAATATGTCCATGACACGGACGGTCACCAGCTGGACCGCAGCCGGGTGGGCGGGCGGCGCCCGGGCCGGTCGTCGAACCAGCGCCGGGGACGCAGGCCCGTTCGTACCGGGAGCCACCAGCCGACCATGCCACGTGGCCGGACGGGCGGACCGGGTGGCACCACGGCTCATCCCTCAGCCCGTTCGTCAGCCCGTCCCGCGGCCCGGCCGGCGGCGCGCGTCGCCGCGTCCCGGCCGCCCATGCGGCTGGGTAGCCCGCGCCGCAGGCTGCGGGTGTCGGTCGTCGTTCTCTGCGCGGCGCTGGTCGTGCTCGCCGGTCGGCTGACCCAGCTGCAGGCGTTCCAGGCTTCCACCTACGCCGAACGCGCCGAGCAGCAGCGGCTGCGGACGGTGGCGTTGCCCGCGGTCCGCGGTGTCATCACCGACCGCAGCAGAGCGACGCTGGCGCAGGACGTCGAGGCGCGCGCGGTCTACGCCGACCCGCACGACGTCACTGACGCGAAGGCCGTGGCCACCGCCCTCGCGCCGCTGCTCGGCGTGCCCGCCGACACCCTGCAGCCGAAACTCGCCGGCAGCGGACGTTTCGCCTACCTGGCCCGGAGCCTGGACCCGGCGGTGGGCAAGGCCGTGACCGACCTGAGGCTGCCTGGCATCGGCGTCCTGGAGGAGCGCCGGCGCCTCTACCCGTCCGGCACGCTCGCATCCAACGTCGTCGGGTTCACCACGATCGGTGACAACGAAATGATCGTCGGCAGCGGCGGCATCGAAAGCGCCTACGATCGGGTGCTGCGCGGGACAGACGGCCTGCGCCGGGTCGAGGTCGACCCGGCCGGGCGGATGATCCCGTCGGCGGCCAGTCGGGAATCCGACCCGGTGCCGGGCTCGAGCGTGCGGCTGACCCTCGACCGCGACATCCAGTGGGCCGCGCAGCAGGCGCTGGCCGAGGCCGTGCGCACGACCCACGCCGACGGCGGCAGCGTCGTGGCCATGGTTCCGGACACCGGGGACATCCTCGCGATGGTGGACGCGCCCGGTTACGACCCCAACAAGGTCGCCGCCGCCGATCCGGCCACTCTGAAGAACCGCGCCACCCAGGACGTCTACGAGCCTGGCAGCGTCAACAAGGTCATCACGATGGCCGCGGCGATCGACCGTGGCCTGATCACGCCGGAGACCCCGGTGACGGTGCCGCCGAACATGCGCATCGCGGGCCGGACCTTCACCGACGCCGAGCCGCACGGGGTCGAGCACCTGACCGCGGCCGGGGTGCTGGCCAGGTCCAGCAACCTCGGGACGATCCAGATCGCGCGCAAGATCGGCCCGGCCGGCCTGGAGAGCGCGCTGCGCGACTTCGGCCTCGGCGCCAGGACCGCGCTGCGCTTCCCCGGGGAGAGCGCCGGCATCCTGCGGCCCGCCGCCGAGTGGGACGTCCAGCAGGCGGCCACGATCTCCTACGGGCAGGGGATGTCCGCGACCGCGATCCAGATGGCCTCGGTCTACGCCACCATCGCCAACGGGGGCGTGCGGGTCGAGCCCCGGCTGGTGGACAGCACCATCTCCCCGGACGGGGCCGTGCGCGCCACGCCCCGCCAGCCCGGCGTCCGGGTGATCAGTGAGGCCACCGCGGCCACGGTCTCGCAGATGCTGGAGTCGGTGACCACCGACTCGGGGACCGCGCCGTTGGCGGCCATCGACGGATACCGGGTGGCGGGCAAGACCGGGACGGCGCAGCGGGTGGGCCCCACCGGCCGCTACGACGGCTATGTCGCGTCGTTCGTGGGTTTCGCCCCGG
This sequence comes from Protofrankia symbiont of Coriaria myrtifolia, assembly GCF_900634755.1. Classification (NCBI taxonomy): domain Bacteria; kingdom Bacillati; phylum Actinomycetota; class Actinomycetes; order Frankiales; family Frankiaceae; genus Protofrankia; species Protofrankia symbiont of Coriaria myrtifolia. Next base: position 542 of record NZ_CAAAFS010000252.1, on the reverse strand, counting down.
CCGACCAGCCCCGGGTGGTCGTCGAAGTGGTCCTGGACAACCCCCGCGACGGCCATTTCGGCGGGACGGTCGCCGCGCCGGTGTTCCAGCGGGTGATGACCTTCGCGCTGACGACGCTGGGTGTGCCTCCGTCCGGCACGAGCGCGCCGAAGCTCGTTCTCGATCTGGACGCGGGTCGTTGACCCGCCGTGCCCGTCGTGACCCGACGCAGGTCCCGGCGGGCCGGCTACTAGTGTCGTTGCCGTGACCTCACCGGTGTTGCGTCCGGTCGCCTCGCCCGCACGGGCGCTCACCGAGCTGACCGTCGGATACGACGGTCTCGCGGTGACCGGCGGTGCTGTGGCGGGTGTTGTCGTCCGCGGGATCACCCACGACTCCCGCGCGGTGCGTCCTGGCGACCTGTACGCGGCCCTGCCCGGCGCGCGCGCACACGGGGCCGCCTTCGTCCGGCAGGCGGTCGCGGCCGGGGCCGTGGCCGTGCTGACCGACCGGGCCGGCGCCGACCAGATCGCGGCGACGGCCCGGTCGGTCGGCACGGGCAC
>NZ_CAAAFS010000251.1:0-25847 GCF_900634755.1 Protofrankia symbiont of Coriaria myrtifolia | reverse complement strand
GTGTGGCCGCCAGCGCGGGCGTGCCTGGCGGCGCGGGCGCGGCCGGTAGCGACGGCGGGAGCGTGGCTGACGGCGCTGTGGCCGCCGGCGTGGGTGTGGCCGACGTCCCGGTGCTCGTGGCCGCGGACCCGCGGGCGCTGCTGGGGCCGGTCGCCGCCCGGGTGTACGGCGACCCGTCGGCGGCCCTGACGCTGCTGGGGGTCACCGGCACCAACGGCAAGACGACGGTGGCCTACCTGCTGGAGGCGGGGCTGCGGGCCGCCGGGCACACGACCGGGCTGATCGGGACGGTGCAGACGCGGCTGGCCGGCACCGTGCTCCCCTCGGTGCGCACCACCCCGGAGGCCACCGACCTGCAGGCGCTGCTCGCGGTCATGGCCGAGCGTGGGGTGACCGCGGCGGCGATGGAGGTCTCCAGCCATGCCGTCGCCCTGCACCGGGTGGGCGGCATCCGTTTCGCCGGGGCGGCGTTCACCAACCTCAGCCAGGACCATCTCGACTTCCATCCGTCGATGGAGGACTATTTCGCCGCCAAGGCCGCCCTGTTCACCCCCGAGCGGACCGGGGTGTCCGTCATCGACACCGACACGCCGTGGGGGCGCCAGCTCGCCGCCGCCGTCCCGGGCGCGATCACCTGCGGGACGGCCGCCGACGCGCACTGGCGCGCCGTCGACGTCACCGCCGGCCCCACCGGGACGACCTTCCGCGCGCTCGGCCCGCACGGCGTGGACGTTCGGGTGGGCATCGCGCTGCCCGGGGCCTTCAACGTCGGCAACGCCCTGGTGGCGCTGGCGCTGCTGGTGGCCACCGGTGTCCCCGCACCGGTGGCGGCAGCGGGGCTGGCGAGTCTGCCGGGTGTGCCGGGCAGGATGGAACGGGTCGACGCCGGCCAGCCGTTTCTCGGCCTGGTCGACTACGCGCACACACCGGACGCGGTACAGACGCTGCTACGCACCGTACGGCCGCTGGTGTCCGGCCGTGTGATCGTGGTGCTTGGCTGCGGCGGTGACCGTGACCGGCGCAAACGTCCGCTGATGGGCGCCGCCGCGGCCGCCGGCGCCGACCTTGCGATCTTCACCAGTGACAACCCCCGGTCGGAGGATCCGGAATTGATCATCGCGCAGATGTGTACCGGCGTGGGGACGTTGCCGCCCAGTGCCCGCGGCCGGGTCATGGTGGAACCGGACCGGGCCGCGGCGATCCGCCGCGCGGTGGGCTTCGCCCGGCCGGGAGACGCGGTCGTGCTCGCCGGCAAGGGGCACGAGACCGGCCAGGAGCAGGCCGGCGTGGTGACACCCTTCGACGACCGTGACGTGTTGCGGGCGGAGCTGGCCGGGTGGCGTCCCGTGTCGCGCCAGCACCTGGCGTGAGGGGCATCCAACGGTGATGACGCTGACTCTGCGCGAGGTCGCGGTGGTCTGCGGCGGCCGGCTGGACGCCGTGGATGATCATGACGCCGCCGTGACCGGTGTCGTCATCGACTCGCGCCAGGTCGCCGCCGGCGCGCTGTTCGTCGCGGTGGCCGGGGAACGGGTCGACGGCCACGACTTCGCCGCCGCGGCGGCGGGCGCCGGCGCGGTCGCGGTGCTCGCGGCCCGGCCGGTGGGCGTGCCCGCGGTGGTGGTCGCCGATCCGGTCGCCGCGCTGGCCGCGCTCGCCGCGCAGGTGCGCACCCGGTCGTCGGCGACCGTGGTCGCGGTGACCGGTTCGGCGGGCAAGACCACCACCAAGGACCTGCTCGCCGACCTGCTCGGCGAACTCGGGCCGACCGTCGCCGCCGCCGGCTCGTTCAACAACGAGATCGGCCTGCCGCTGACCGTCACGCGCATCGAGCCGGCCACCAGGTTCGCCGTACTGGAGATGGGCGCCCGCGGGCCCGGCCACATCGCCGCCCTGTGCGAGCTGGCCCGGCCGCGGATCGGGGTCGTGCTCAACGTCGGCTCGGCGCATCTCGGCCAGTACGCCGACGGGCGGGCCGGTATCGCGCGGGCCAAGGGCGAACTGGCTGAGGCCGCCTCCGACGCCGTCGTCCTCAACGCCGACGACCCGCTGGTCGCCGGGATGGCCGCCCGTGCCCGCGGCGAGGTGATCACCTTCGGTGAGGGGGAGCGGGCGGACGTGCGGGCGCACGACGTGCGGGTCGGTGACGACGGCCGTGCCCGCTTCGACCTGGTGGCCGCCGGTGAGCGGCACCCGGTCGCACTCACTCTCGTCGGCGAGCACCAGGTCGGCAGCGCGCTGGCCGCCGCCGCGGTCGCGATCCGCCTCGGCCTGCCGCCCGCGCGGGCGGCCGAGGCGCTGTCGCGGGCCCGGGCGCGCAGCCGCTGGCGGATGGAGGTGGCGGTGACCGACACCGGCGTCACCGTCATCAACGACGCCTACAACGCCAACCCCGAGTCCATGCGGGCCGCGTTGAAGACCCTGGTCGACCTCAGCCGGGGCCGGCGGGCCTGGGCGGTTCTCGGCGGCATGGAGGAACTCGGCGCGAGCGCCGACGACGAGCACGACGCCCTCGGCCGGCTCGTCGTCCGCCTCGGGGTGGAGCAGTTGGTGGCGATCGGCGAGCGGGCGCGCCGGATACATCTCGGGGCGTCGCTGGAAGGGTCCTGGTCGGGGGAGTCGGTGTGGGTCGCCGACGTCGAGCAGGCGTGCACACTGCTGCGGGAACAGCTGGTACCGGGCGATGTGGTACTGGTCAAGGCATCCCGCGCATTCGGGTTGGAGCGGGTCGCGAGCGAGTTGACGTCGGGTGCTGTGTCCCTGGGTGCCACACCTCTGGATGCCGCGCCCGGCGAGTGGGGTGCGCACGGGTGAGAGGTGTACTGGTCGCCGCGATGGTGGCCCTTGTGGTGTCGCTGCTGGGGACACCATCGGTGATCCGGCTGTTCCGCCGGCAGGGCTACGGTCAGGAGATCCGTGAGGACGGGCCGTCCAGCCACTTCACCAAGCGGGGCACGCCCACCATGGGCGGGACGGTCATCATCCTTGCGACGCTGGCCGGGTACTTCATCGCGCACGTCGTCACGATGAAGGGCTTCACCGCGTCCGGGCTGCTCGTCCTGATGGTCATGACCGGTCTTGGTGTGGTCGGCTTCCTCGACGACTACATCAAGATCCGTAAGCAGCGCAGTCTCGGGCTCACGGCCCGCACCAAGTTCGCCGGACAGGCCGCGGTGGCGTTGGCGTTCGGGCTGCTGGCCGTCCGGTTCAAGAACGCCGAAGGGCTGTTGCCGGGGTCGACGTTCGTCTCGATCGTCCGGGACACCGACATCTCGATCGGCCTGGTCGGCTTCCCGCTGCTGGCCTGGATCATCATCGCGGCGACGTCGAACGCGGTGAACCTCACCGACGGGCTGGACGGGCTGGCCGCCGGCACCTCGGCGATGGTGTTCGGCGCCTATGTGGTGATCTCCTTCTGGCAGTTCGGCAACCTGTGCGGGCCGGGCGCCAGCGGCCCGGGGTGCTATCTCGTCCGGGACCCGCTCGACGTCGCGCTGGTGGTGGCGGCGGCGATGGGCGCCTGTTTCGGTTTCCTGTGGTGGAACGCCAGCCCCGCGAAGATATTCATGGGCGACACCGGTTCTCTGGCTCTCGGCGGCGCGTTCGCGAGCATCGCCATCGTCAGCCGGACGGAGCTGCTGCTGTTCGTTCTCGGCGGGCTGTTCGTCGTCGAGACGCTGTCGGTGATCCTGCAGGTGGCCTTCTTCAAGGCCACCCGGAAGCGGGTCTTCAACATGGCGCCGATCCATCATCACTTCGAGCTGGCGGAGTGGCCCGAGACCACGGTCATCATCCGCTTTTGGATCGTCTCCGGCCTGGCCGTGGCGTTCGGACTCGGCCTGTTCTACGCGGAGTTCCTCTCCCACGGCGGCTCCTGACCGCTCCGACAGCGCTTCCTTGGCAGTCCTCATGGCGGTTGCTGACAGTTCCTACAGTGGTTTCTGGCGGTCACCAGGCGGTGCCTGTCGGCTCCGCGGTGGCTCTTGGCAGTCGCTGCTGGTCTCCCGGCTCTCCGGACGGGCCCGCAGGCCGTCGCCAACCGGTCCGGCCAGCCAGTCCGGACGGCCAGGCGCGGACGCCGTGGGCCGCCCGGGCCGTGGGCCGCCCGCACCATGACGATCAATAACCGGTCTGGTGTCCGGTGGACCCGCCGCTTTCACGGCGTGATGGTGGCCCGCCGCCGGGCGAAGCAGGCCGCGCCCGCCGTGCACAGGGCGAAGGCGCCACCGGCCGGGCCGGCTGTCCACGCGGGCGAGGCGAGGGAGCCCAGATCGTAGGAGATCCAGGAAATGGCGAGCCATACCCCGGCCGCCCCTGAGCAGCCGACCGCGACCGGTTCAAGCCATCCCAGGCTCGCCATCCGGCTGCGCTCCGGGGAGTGGGACGGGTCCGGGTGGCGGGACGGATGCCGGTACCGGAAGACGACCGACGACAACAGGAGTGTGACCGCGCCGAGAAGGACGATCATCGGGGCCTGTGTGGGCCCTGGAAGCGGGAGCTGATAACCGAACGTCTGTATGGCGGTGAGTACCATGCCGACCATGCCGATAGCCATCGTCTGTACCCGGGTGAACCATTCCTGCCGCTGGTACAGGGTGTCCTCCATGTCCTGGAGTTCCCCGGACCGTTGCTGCTGGCGCCGCCGGATCACCCGTTCGACGATCGTGCTGACGACGCGGGCGCGTTCCCGCGTCGCTTCGGCATAGCTGCTGTCGTCGTCGAGCTGCTCGTCGAACCAGGAGGCCAGCTCACGGTCGTCGGCGAACAGGCCGCCCGCGGGCGTGACGGTCCACGGCAGCCGTTTCGCCATGTTCGCGCGCGCGATCTCGACCGTACGGCGGATTTCCCGCAGCCGGGTCGATCCGAGGGCCAGCCCGGCGTCGTTGAGCTCGAGACGGGTCAGCCGTTGTAAACCGTCGAACAGCTCGGCGTCCGATATCTCGTCAACGTCACCGCCAGCGTCACCGTCACCGGTGCCGAGCCGGTGAAGAAGATCCGATATGGCCTCGTCCGTCTCCCGGCGGATACGACGCAGTTCCGGCTGTTCCACCGACCAGACTCGAATCTGGTAGCGGATTCTCGCGGCATGCAGAAGATAGCGGGGAAACGCGGGAAGCCGGAGACCGCCAGGGGTCCATGTCCACCCGCTCAGCGTGTCCCCATCGCCATGGGCCGTGACCGCCGCGATTCGACGAACGGCCCGCGCGTCGGCGTCCGGGTTGCGTCGTTCGACCGCTTCCCAGACGGCGAAACCGGTCGGTACGAGCACGCCGTCGCGCCACCACGGCTCGGCGACATCGCCAGGCATCGCGGCACGCACCGCCGCGGCGAGCTCCCGGCTCATCCCGCCTAGGCCTGTCCCGCCGGCGGTGTCGCCGGGGGGTACGCGGCCAGGGGATGCATGGTGGACGTCGGCGGGTATCTGATGGGACTGTGCCAGGTACAGCCGGGCCTCGCCGAACAGGAAATCTTCCCTGTCGGACAGGGAATCCGCGGAGCCGGCCACGATCCGCGACCACCGACGGTCCAGATCCGCCCAGGACACCAGATTCGCCGGATCCAGGACCAGTGAAAGGCAGAAGGTGTCGCGTTCGCAACGGAAAATTGCCTGGATGACGCCGTCGCCAGCCGCCTCGCAGGCGGCGATCGGGCCTTCCGCCAGCAGGTCCGGATCGATGGGAGGAGCGGTGGGAAGGGTTGCGGTGACCTCCTTGTGCATAGCCAGTTCGCCTGTGCATGCCGACCAGATGCGTCCCAGTTCGCGGTAGGCGCCAATACCGGTTGTCCCCTCGGCGGGGGCGAACAGGTGAACGACCAGCTCGTGATCGGTCAGAGCTGGGAGGTCATTCATCGTCGGCTGGTTGCTCGCCGCTCGGATCGCGCACGCGGTGCTTCAGCTCGCCGATTCTTTCCCGAGTGTATTCGTCGACAGGCTCCTCGAGTGGCCGGTCCTGGAGTTTTTTCGCCAGCACCGGACCGGAGGCGGGCAGACTTTGAACGGCGCTGCGCACCTTTTCGAGGTCGAGATCACCGGATGCGAGTCTCTCCCTGATATCGGCGATCGCCGACCGTACCTGCTCCCAGCCAGCCGATGGCAGCTTCTGGGCCAGCAGGTTGTCGAGTGCCTGCCGGATCTGGTCCCGAATTCGATCATCACTGGACGTTTCCCCCATATGCCCATACTTACTCCTGTTACGACTGGACTGACAACAAGGACCGTTGGCCCTGACGCGTGACTGCGGCCGGCCGCCGGCCAAGCTGCATGGCTCCAGCCCTCTGGACGACGTGACCGAGCACTCTGGACGACGTGACCGGGGGCTGGCCGAGGATGCTGCCGGATGGTCGAGCGGCCGTGGAACGATTGGGCTGCCGCTCCCGCCACGCCGCATGAGGAGCAGCCGACTGGATGTCGGTCGTAGTCATGCGGTGTCGTCCGATTCGGCTGCGTACGACCCTGCCACGGTATGTCGTATACGTATCGTTACGATCGTTTTATGACGTATGGGGGGCCGGGGGAAAACCCCGGAGATGATCAGTACGCGGCGCGGCCCTGGCCGGACTGGGACACGGCGGATACGGCGGCGCTGGCCCGCTACGTGAATCCCGAGTCCTTCGATGACCTCGGAGTACCGAGCGGGCTTGCCTTCAACGAAACGGATCCCGATCTCGTGGAGGCAGCCGGCCGCGAGGTGGTCCGGGATGCCTATAACGCGCTTGCCGCGATGAGGCTGCGCTATGGCTTCGACGCCTGGGGTGGCCCGCACGTGGGCCGGCAGCGCATCCGCTATCCGGCCCGCGTTCGCCGGGAGAAGGGCACCTGCCTCGATCTCGTGCTCATGCTCGCGGGGCTGCTGCTGCGCGCGCAGGTCCGACCGGTTGTCGCGCTGCTCGACCGGGGACAGGACAGGCACGCCGTTCTTCTGGCCGACGTCAGGAGACCGCTGGACAAGAGCTACCTGCGCCAGAGCGCGGATTTCCGGAATATCGTCCGGCCCCGTTCCGGGGCGGAGGACGGGGTGCTGGAGTTGCGGCCCGGGGCCCGGCTGCCGGCATGGCTCATACCGGTGGACGTGGTGAGAGTGGCTATCGAGCACGACGATGAGCAGTCGGTGCCTTTCGACGAGGCGGTCCACGGCGGACACGACGAGCTCGGCAAGGGATATGCAACAACGCTGCTGGACATTCCTTCGTCACCGCATGCGCGTAACCCGCTCGGTAAGCCCCAGGACGCGCAGAGCCCGGCCATCTACGCGCGGCTGCCGGTGCTGGAGCAGGCCCCTTCGGACTACGCCAGCCGGGCGGGCATCCGGGAAGACCTCAAGCGCGGTCAGGGACGCATTGTGCTGTGCGGGGAGCAGGGTATGGGGAAGTCCCTGCTGGCCTACGAGCGGGCTCGCGGTGCCGACGCCGGGTACGGGTGGTTCCTGAACACGAGTGACCGGCTGTCGCTGCGCGCCGAACTGGCCCGGGCGGAGCTGGAGCAGATGTCGCGTGTCGGCCCTGTGACGGACGACGCCGACCATGAGCCGTATGCCCTGGCGGCGCTGCGGCGGCTGGAGGACAGCGACGCGCCCTGGGTCGTCGTCATCGACAACGCCGACGGGCCTCCGGAGAAGATCCGGGATTTTCTGCCGCGGGCCGTCAAGCCCGGCCAGACACTGATCGTGACGACCACGAACACGGCTTGGGGCACCTTCTTCCCGGGGGTCGAGCCGATCGTCGTCGAGCCGCTGAAGTCCACGGACATGGCAGATCTGCCGGAACGGCTCCAGAAGGTGACCCAGGGCAAGCCGCTGATCTACGAAGCGCTGCGGCGGCTGGCGGCAGCCGGCGCCTGGCAGCCGCTTGCGGGCCCGGGGCAGACGGGCACGCAGGAGAGTGGCACGGCTGTTGTCTGGCGACTGGCCGCCGGCATCCTGGCCGATGACCAGGCCGCGCTCGACGCCGCGCACGCCGTGGCATGGGCGCCACCGGTGCTCCTGCCCCTGGACGATCTCGCCGCCGCCCTCGGGCTGGACGACAGTGCCCCACTGGACACCCTGCGGGACATCGGCCTGCTCGCCACCCGCACCCAGAACCGCGTTACCACCGTGCAGATGCACCGGCTGTTACGCGCGGAGATCCAGAAAGAACGTCATGTGATGACCCAGGGCGCGTCCGCCGGGCTGCCCGGCTGGGCCGCGCTGGCGAGCACCGGCCCCGGCTGGCAACTGCTCACGCGCCTCGCGGACAACTCCACGGTCAGCGACCTGCACGCGTCCGCCGCCCAGCCGGATTCGCTCGCGGGACTGGAGCCACACCGTCACGGTCTGGTTCTGCACGGTGTCGCGCGTGTTCTTGAGCTGCGTTCCATGGTCGAGGAGGCATCGGAGCTCTATGCCGAGGCCGGTGGGTATTTCGACCCGGCCCGGGACGCCCCGCTGGTGGCTGAATGCCTCTACGGCCGGGCCCGCTGGGCCAACCAGAACAGCAAGGCCACGCTGGACGAGTTCGATGAGGGCCTTACCTTTGCCAGTGAGGCCGAGCGGTTGGCGAGCACCGACAGCACCGTCGAGGGCAGGATCCGGGCCGCCCGGGCGATGGCGATGCGTGGCCTGCTGCTGCGCAAGAAGGCCGGCAAGGACGGTGCGCCCGAGGAGCCTGCGTTGGCCGAGGCCATGGAGCTCCTGCAACGCTCGCTGGACGAACGCAGGCGCCTGAACGATCCCGAGATCGACAGGGCCGAGTTCAACATGCTCGGGACATACGTGCGGCTGGGCAAACTGACCGGTGGCGCCGACGCGCACCGCTGGTTCCACGCCGCGTACGAGGGATACTCCCGGCTTCGGGAGATGCGGCTCGAGCGGTTCCACGGGGTCGTCATCTCGTCGATCGCGGCGTGCACGTCGGGGCGTGGTCTGACGCTCTACTACGGCGCACTCGCCGGTGTCGACCCCCGGCGGAAGAACGCCGGGAATGACGACGCCCCGGTGGTCGGGGTCGGCACCGCGACCCGCCTGGACCTGCTCCGTCAGGCGAGCGTCCTCGTCGCGGACTCCCTGCGGGAACGGTCGGACCTCGCCCCTGCCCACACCGACAGCGACGACTGCCTGAAGTCCATGGGTCTGCTTGAGAAGATCTTCGGTCTGCGGCGGCTGTTCCTCGCCGCGACTCCCAAGCCCGACAATGCAGATCCCGACAATGCCGATCCCGCCACCGTCAAGCTGGCGACGCTGTCACCTGAGCAAGCCGCGGGGGTGCTCCACCCGAAAGAGAAGGAACTGCTCAAGGAGGCGGCCGGTTACGGCCTGGTGCCGGCGGGCGCCTAACCAGTGCCGCGCACAGCCAGTACCGCACGACCAGCACGCGGCCACCGCGTCCTTCAGAACGTCGGCGTCCTTCAGAACGTCAGGTGACCCGGTGTCAGGTGGTGTGGCAGTTGTGCATGGCGCGGGCGAAGGCGGCGCCGCGGTCACGGTAGTCGCGGAAGCGGCCGAAGCTCGCCGCCGCCGGTGAGAGCAGGACGACGCCGTCGGGTTTCGCCCAGCGGTAGCCCTCGACGACGGCGGTGGCGAGATCGGGGGTGTCCACCACGGTGACGTGCGGGCCGGCACCGGTCTGGGTGACCTGGCGGCGGATGTCCGGGCCGTTGTCCGGCACGGTGAGGACGAACGTGTCCAGGGTGCGGCCGCGCAGGCCGACGGCGAGCGGACGGTAGTCGATGCCGCGGCTGTAGCCGCCGACGATGAGTGCGACCCGGCGGTCGTCGAAGGCGTCCACGGCCGCCAGTGTCGGCAGGACGTTCGTCGACAGGCTGTCGTCGACGAAGCTGACCCCGCCCACCGAGCCGATCATCTTCAGCCGGCTGTCCAGGCCGGCGAAGCCCGCCGCGGCGGCCCGCAGGGCGTCGTCGTCGTCCGCCTCGGGCACGCCGAGCGCCCGCAGGCAGGCTCTGACGATCACCGCGTTGCGCCGGTTGTGCCGGCCGAGCAGCCCCAGCGGGCGGGTCCAGTCACCGGCGTCACCGGCGGCGTCAGCACCGGCGGGGCCAGCGGTGCCGGCACCGGCCGGGCCGGCGGTACCAGGGCCGGGAGGGCCGGCAGTACCAAGGGGGCCGGCAAAGCCGGCAGGACCAACGGGGACAGCCGGGCCGGCGATGTCGGCGGAGCCGGTGGTGCCGTCGTCGGCGTGCACCCAGTGCACCTTCGGGCCGAGGAGGTGCCGGTGTGCGCGGATCAGGTCGCTGTCGCCGTTGGCGACGGTCAGCTCGGCGCCGGGCTGCGAGCAGGCGGACAGCTTGTCGCGGTAGTACGTCTCGGGATCGTCGCGGTGCCAGGGCAGATGGTCGGGATGCAGGGAGGTCAGCGCGACCACCGGCGGGGAGCAGGCCAGGTCGGTCGCCTGGTAGCTGGAGATCTCGACGATCCAGAAGTCGTACCCGCTGCCGGCCTGTGGGTCGTGCGGCGGCAGGCCGATGTTGCCCGCGACCAGGCAGCGGTAGCCGAGGCGGGTCAGCAGGTGCCCGGCGATCGCCGAGGTCGTGCTCTTGCCCTTGGTGCCGGTCACGCACAGCACCTTCGACCGGTCGGCTTCGGCGAGCCACAGGCCCACCCCGCCCACCACCGGGATGCCACGCCGCTGAAGGGCCCGCACGGTCTCGCCGTAACGGGAGATCCCCGGCGTTTTGACGACGACGTCACAGCGGGTGAGTGCGTCGAACCCGCCGGCGGCGGTTGCCAGCAGCGGCCGGCCGTCGACGTGGGTCCGGCCGGGGGCGTCGTCGACGAGCACCGGGTCGACTCCCCGGGCGAGGCAGGCCCGCAGGTTGGCCTCGCCCTCGCGTCCCAGGCCGTAGATGCCGACCGCGCGGCCGCGCAGGTCAGACCAGGAGATCGTCGGGCGCATACCGGTCCGGGACGAAGTGGCGGCCATGGGGGACGAGTAGCTCCTCGAGCGCGGGCTCCTCGGGCAGGGGGCCGAGCGCGGCCAGCACGGCGGAGCCGGCCCGGTCGTGACGCGGGGCGGCCAGCGCGGTGGCGGCCCGGCACTCGGTGACGTCACCGACGCACTCCCAGGGCTTGTTGTCCGCGGACAGCCCCAGCAGGGTGCGGAACCGGCCCAGCAGCGTCACGTCGGCCAGCGGCTCACGGCCGTCGAACACCCGTCGCAGCGCCGGTTCGGCCATGAAGGGAGCGAGGACCAGGTCGATGAAACAGCATTTGTCGCAGCGGCCGCACCATCTGTCCAGCCGCTGTGCCGGGTCGATGTGGAAAGCGCGGTTGCAGCTGCGGAAATGGTCGAAGTACTGCGGCAGCGCGGCGAACCGGCGGGCGATCCACAGCTCGGTGAACGGGCGCAGCAGCGAGAAGTAGTCCGGCCCGCCGGCCAGTGTTTCCGCCAGCACCGAGCGCAGGGAGTTCTCGAACCCCTCGCTCTTGGAATACTGGTGGTTGACGGACCGGCCGTCGACCTCGACGGTGCCCACCGACGCGGACCATTCGTTGGACATCACCACGGCGTCCCGCCCGTCCAGGACGGCCGCCAGGAGCGCGATCGCCGAGAGGATTCCGGTGACCGGGACGTGCCCGTTGAGAAAACCGAGCTCCGCCGAGCGCAACAGCTGGGAGTCGATGAGTCGTTCCGCCCGCACGACCGGGAAACCGGTGACGCGGGCGGGCCGTTCGATGGCGTCGAAACGGTCCCCGGGCCGGTTGACCACGAACAGCGCCGGGTCCTTCGCCAGCGGCCGGAGGAGTTCGGCGGTGACGATGGAGTCCACTCCGCCGCCGAAGGGTACCAGCGGCCGGCCGCCGCGGGGGCTGAACGCCACCGGCGCCGTCCGTTCCAGCCGGGGGCCGACGATCCGCAGGCCGGAGAGGTCGAGGTTGTTGCGGTAGGCGAACTCGCCCAGGCCGTCCAGGTAGAACTCGCGGAGGAACGCGCGTTCGGTGTCCGTCACCGCGGTGTCACCGAGGTCGACCACCGGCGGGGCGGCGGACTTGTAGTAGGAGACCGCGGCCAGCAGGAAGATCAGCCGGGCCGTCTCGGCGGCCGCCGGCTCGTCCCAGGCGCCGCCGTCGGGAAAAGTGATCTCCTCGCGGAAGTCCCGCCCGTCCAGCCGGTAGCGACACACCAGCCGGTTACGGGACGCGTCGATGTCGTAGCCGACGTAGTGGAAGCTCTCCCCGCGCGGGGGTGACGCCGTCACGGCTGGTCCTTTTCGCGCGGCTGGTCCTTTTCGCGCAGCCGGGCCACGGCGGCGAACCGGCCGCACGGGCCGCCGGCCCGGTGGCTGAAGAACGGGCTGTCCGGGCCGGTGCCGAGGGCGGTGACGTGCACCTGGCCCGCCGGCACGCCCGCCGCGACCAGTTGCAGGGTGTTGGCCCGCCACAGGTCGAAGGTCCACCGGCCGGTGCCGTCGGGTCGCACCACCGTGTCGAGCTGGTCGCCGAAGGCGGCGCGGGCCGCGTCGACGACGTCCGCACCGACCTGGTAGCGGTCGGGGTGGATGGCCGGCCCGACACAGGCGACGATGTCGCGCGGTTCGCTGCCGAGCTGGCGCATGGCCGTCACGGCGGCGGGGGTGACCCCGCGGACGGTCCCGCCCCAGCCGGCGTGCACGCAGGCCAGGACGCCGGCCACCGGGTCGTGCAGGACGAGCGGGACGCAGTCGGCCACCATGACGACGAGGATGACACCGGGAACGGCGGTCACGAGCGCGTCGGTCGCCGGTATCGCGTCCGCTGCCGAGCGGGCGCCCCGGCCGCGGTGCTCGTCGGTGACGACGGCCACGTTGCGGCGGTGGGCCTGCTCGCAGAACACGAAGTTGTCCAGCTCCGCGCCGAGGGCGTCGGCCACCTTCGCCCGGTTCGCCAGCACGGCCGCGTCGTCGTCCCCGACGTGCAGGCCGAGGTTCAGCGACGCGTAGCGGCCGGTGGACACCCCGCCGTCACGGGTCGTGACGAAAGCGTCCACACCGTGCCCGTTCAGGGCCGGCCAGCGCAGCACCCGCAGACCTGGGGCGGTCCGCTGGAAGTGTGCTTCGGCCGTGCTCGTGGACATTGTTCCCGGCCTCGATTCCCGACCTTGATGGTCGTTGTCCCAGGGTTGTAAGCACCTTCTCTTCCGATTCCGGGGACAGCCTGGAGAATGCTGTGAAAATCCTTGGACGGAAGCGTGGAGGTTATGATTTCTCTGAACGATGTCCGGTTGAACGATGTCCGGTTGAACGACGTCCGGTGGTGCTGCCGACGAACCAGTCATTTCCGGCTCGAGGTGGCCTGCCTCCGACCGGGCGGGCGTCGAGGATTGTGTCCGCCGTTCCGCCTCCTTCGGCCCGCATTTGTTCACCTGAACCGGATCGTAGCACCGTCATGGCCGGGCCGGCGGGTCGGTGCCCGTTACCGGCGGGCATACGGTAAGAATGCGGAACACGGGAATATTCCATTCTAACGTCCGTATCCCCGCGATCATCAACCTGGTTGCGGCGCGGCGACAGCGTGCTCGCTTACGACACGTCCGCTTCGTGTCACGCTGCCGGTCTCGTGTCACGCTGCCGACCAGTCACTTCTACCAACGGTCACGACGTTCAGGTCACGTGTTCGCGGGCCACGGCGTCCGGCGGGAAGATCCGCCGGGGAGCGGCTGCCGGCGGGGCGCGATGCGCGGCGGGGCGTAACGTACCGGGACAGCAGCCCTGACAGGGACCGTTTCAGGGCCCGTCCGCGTGCGTGCGACCCCGGCGTGAGCATGGACGGCCCCGCCACGAGGGGGAGGCGTGCTGTGCGGCGCGATGCTTCACCGGCCTTCGACCCGGTCGACGTCCCGAGGTGGCCGGCCGGCGGTGTCCCCGACGCCGTCCTGCTGGAGAGCCTGTGGGCGTGGCTGTCCGGTGAGCCGGTCCAGGCGCTGGCGAAGGCGTCCGGATGGGGCTGGGCTGGTTCCGCCGACCCGCGTCGGCTGCTGGGCGAGCTCTGTCAGCGCTGCGCGGACTGGGACTTCCGCCGGAACCGGGAGCGTGGCGCGATCGAGAGTGACGCCGCGGTCGTCGGGGACCGGCTCATCCCCGAGGAGTTGGCCGTCGCCGCCGCGCGGGCGCTCGGCATGGTCGACGCGACCGAGCCGCCGCTCGCGGACGCGTCGCGCCTGGTCGTTCTCGCCGGCGCGGTGCGGGCCAACGTCAACCGCCTGCACCGTGCCCGGTCGTTCCAGCGTGGTGAGCCCCGTCCCGGGGAGGTCGTCGTCACCACAGCCGCCCGTGATCTCTCCGCCGCCGAGCGGAGCCAGGCGGACACGCTGGGCCTGACCGAATGGCTGCTGCCGGGACGCCGGATGACGACCGAGGCGGACGCCGTGGTCGCCGCGGCCCGCGCCACCTGGGAGCTGCGAGGGCTACCGGAGATCGACGGCAGGCTCCCGGACGGCGGGGACGGCGAGGAGCGGACGGCCGCCGCCTGGCTACGCTGGCCGGGCGGGGCGGTCGCGGACGTGACGGTCGTGGTCGCGCCGTCGGCCGACCCGGACGCCCGCCGGGCGAACACGTTCGACCAGCTGACCTATTGGCGCACCAGGAGCCCGCTGACACCACGCGACCACGTGGTCGCCGTCACCACCCAGATCTACGTGCCCTACCAGCAGCTTGTCGCGATCAGGGCGCTCGGCCGGCCGGCCCGGTGCGGTGTCACGGTGGCCGGGGTCGACGCCGCGGCCTCGGCCACGCCGACGAAGGCTTTCGGCTCCCGTGACTATCTCCAGGAGATCCGGTCGTTCTTCCTGGCGGCCGCGGACCTGCGCAGGGACGTCGACGCCGGCTGACGGCCCCCCGGCGTCACCTCGTCCCGCTCAGCCGGGTTCCGTGCCCGCGCTCATCCCTCCGAGCGCCGGCATGGCCGAACGCCGGCACGGCCGTGTCCTGGCCGGCTTTGTTCCGGCGCGGCCGGGCCCGTCCCGGCGTCCGCGGGCTGGTCGGGTCCGCCGGCCGGTCAGGGTGCCGCCGGCAGGAGGACGTTCGGGTTGAGGATGCCGGCGGGGTCGAGAGCCTGTTTGAGACGGCGGAACGCGGCGATCTCGCTGGGTGAGCGGTTCAGCGGCAGCCAACGGCGTTTCGCGGTGCCGATCCCGTGCTCCGTGCTGATGCTGCCGCCGTTGTCGGCGACGAGCCCGAACACGGCGTCCTCGATCCGCCGATCCTCGGCGTCCCCGCCGGTGCTCCTGCCCCTGCTCCTGCCGCCGCTACCGGTGCCGGTGACGTTGACGTGCACGTTGCCCTCGGCGACGTGACCGAACAGCCAGGTCCTCGCCTCGGGTGCGATTCCCGCGACGCTGGCCGGGACCGTCTCGACGAACGAGGGCAGGACGCCCAGCGGCAGGGTGACGTCCATCTTGACGGGCGTGCCGAAGGTGTTGATCGATTCGGTGTGCCGTTCTCGGTAGGCCCACAGGGCGCGGCAGCCGCGCGCGTCGCCCGCCAGGGACGCGTCCTGGACCCCCGGCAGGCTGGCGACGGCGTCCGCCAGCGTCTCCAGCACGGTGGCCCGCCCGACCAGGCTGCCACCACCGATACCGGCACCCCCGACACCGGCATCCCCGACAGTGCTGCCGGGGATGCCGCCGGCGGTGACGCCGCCCCCCGCGTAGACGCCGGTCTCGTCCGCGATCTCGACCAGCAGGTAGGCCGGGTGCCGGCCCCGCAGCGGCCGGGACAGGTGGCAGGCGTGGATCACCAGCTCCAGGCCGGGGGAGAGCATCAGCTCGGCGGCCGCGAGCGCGGGCAGGCCGTTGCGCAGCTGGGAGGCCGCGGTCACGGCCCGCTCCACCGAGGCGAAGCCGAGCAGCCCGACCGCCCGCGCCCGGGTGGCCGGTACCAGCCGGACCCGCACCGCCGTGACCACGCCGAGCGTCCCTTCGCTGCCCGCGAGCAGGGACGGCAGGTGGTAGCCGGTGTTGTCCCTGGGCAGGCCGGCGAGATGGGAGACGACGCTGCCGTCACCCAGGACGGCCTCCACGCCGAGCAGTTGGGTCCTGGTGTCCCCGTGGCGCAGGACGCGCAGGCCGCCGGCGTTCGTCGCGACGGTGCCGCCGACCGTGGCGCTGTCCCTGCTGGCGAGGTCCACGCCGTAGGCGAGGCCGGCGGCGGACGCCGCCCGGTGCAGGCTGCTGACCAGCACGCCCGCGCCGACGGTGGCCTGCGCGGCCGCCGCGTCGACCGACAGGGTGTCGCTGAACCCGCGCAGGCTCAGCACGATCTCCCCGCGGGTGGGCACCCCGCCGCCGACGAGCCCGGTGTTGCCGCCCTGGGGCACCAGCGGGGTCCCGTACCGGGCGCAGATCTCCACGACCGCGGCCACCCCGGCGGTGCTCACCGGCCGGACGACGGCGGCCGTCCGGCCGACGAAGCGCCCGGTCCAGTCCCCGACGTAGCCGGCGACGATGGCGGGGTCGGTCAGCACGCGCGTGTCGCCTATCGCATCACGCAGTGTTTCCAGTACGGGGTCTCGGGCCATGGCTCAGGCTCTTCCTCATGATCTCTTCGTCGTAGCTGGCCCGACGGCGGGACGGGTCGGTGGGCCGGTTACGACAACACGTATCACCGTTGTGATGATCTGCTGCTTCGCATATCCGGGCGACTGCGCAGGGTTGATTGTTGTTCGGTGTGTCCGGTGGTTCCGTCGGTTGATGCCCGACACGCCCGCGATGGTCGGTGTCGAAAGGGCCTCCGGCATGGACTATTCGGTGGAAGGCGTCACGGTGTTTCGCGCCGGAGCGCGTTCGTCCCGGTGCTCCGGGGATTCGTCGGGGGCGAGAGCGAAAGGATGTGCCGGGATGATGCCGGGGAGGGTGTCGGGGTGAGTGGCATGACCGGTCTGGTGACGACGAGTCCGCCCCGGCCCGGTGTTTCCCGGCCGGGCACGGGCGGCGGTGACGACGTCCGGGTGCCGCTGCTGGCCCGGCCGCTGGCGTCCTACTACCTGCTGCTGTTCTCCGCCGGACTGCTGTTGCTGTTCGGCCTGATCATGGTGCTTTCCGCCTCCAGCGTGCGTGCCTTCGAGGAACTGGGCTCCCCGTACGCGGTGTTCGCCCGCCAGGCGACCTGGGTGGGTATCGGCCTGCCCCTGCTGGTGCTCGGCAGCCGGTTGCCGGTCCGGGTGTTCCGGCTGCTGGCCTATCCCACGATGGTCGTTTCCCTGTTGTTGTTGCTGGTCGTGCTGACACCACTCGGTAAGTCGCTCAACGGTGCCCAGCGGTGGATCGAGTTCGGGCCGTACACGCTACAGCCCAGTGAGATCGCGAAACTCGCTCTCGTCCTGTGGGGCGCCGATCTGCTGGTACGCAAACGCAGGCTGCTGGGGGACTGGAAGCACCTGCTGGTACCGCTCGTTCCCAGCGCGCTGCTGATCTCCATTCTGATCATGCTTGAGCCGGACATGGGCACGACGATCGTGGTGTTGACCGTCCTGCTCACCCTGCTGTGGGTGGTCGGGACCCCGCTGCGGGTGTTCGCCGCGCTCAGCGGGGCGATCCTGGTGGTCGGAACCATCCTGGCCGTCCGGGAGCCGTACCGGCTGGAACGGCTGATGTCCTATCGCGATCCCTTCGCGGACGCCCACGACACCGGCTTCCAGGCGGTGCAGGGCCTGTACGCGCTGGCCTCCGGAGGCTGGTGGGGGGAGGGCCTCGGCGCCTCCCGGGAGAAGTGGCCGGGGCTGCTGCCCAACGCCCACACCGACTTCATCCTCGCCATCATCGGGGAGGAACTGGGCCTGCTCGGCACGCTGGTCGTCGTCATGCTCTTCGCCGTGCTCGGGTTCGCCGGCATCCGGGTCGCCCACCGCAGCACCGACCCGTTCACCCAGCTTGCCGCCGCGGCGGCCACCGGCTGGATCATCGGCCAGGCAGTGGTCAACATGGGGGCCGTGGTGGGGCTGTTGCCGATCACCGGCATTCCGCTGCCGCTGGTGTCCTTCGGGGGCTCCGCGCTGGTCCCGACGATGCTCACGGTAGGCATGCTGCTGTCGTTCGCCCGCAACGAGCCGGCGGCCGCCGCGTTGATCAGCTCCCGGGCAGCGGCCCGGCGCGACGCGCGGGACCGTGCCGGCACCGACCACTGGCGGCGGCGTTTCCACGCCCAGCAGCCGCCGCATGGCGGTTACCGCGTGGACGTCCGCCGTGAGGACGGTCCGCGGGTCTCCGCCCGCTGGTGACCCGCACGCTGGTGCTCCGTCGGCTTGCCTGCGCCCGCCGTCTGGCCGACGCCGCCACCGCCGCCCTCGGCCGCTGACCCACGGGCCGCTGACCCACGGGCCACGGGCGCGATCATGCTCATGCGCGCACCCACCGGTCGTGCCATGCGCCTGTGTGTCCGGGACGGCCGGTCGGGGCGGGTCCTCGGTACTCTCCTCAGCACCCCACTCAGTACCCCACTGCGGGGTCGACGAGGCCGATCAGGGGCTGGCCGGAGCGGTAGCGCAGCAGGTTCTCGTGGAAGCGCCGGGCGATGGACCGCTCCAGGTCGGGGGCCCAGCCTCCGATGTGGGGGCTGACGCGTACCTGGGAGTGGGCGAACAGCCAGTGGTCGGCCGGCAGGGGCTCCGGGTCGGTCACGTCGAGGCTGGCCAGGCGGACCCGGCCGTCGTCGAGGGCGGTCCGCAGCGCCTCCTGGTCGATGAGGGTGCCCCGGGCGATGTTCAGCAGGTGCACGCCGGGCTTCACCTGGCGCAACGTCGTCTCGTTGATGAGGTGGTGGGTTTCGGGGGTGGCCGCGGCGCTGAGCAGCACGGCGTCGCTCACCGCCAGCAGGCCGGCGAGGTCGGGTAGCAGCCGGACACCGTCCACAGGGCTCGGCCGGCCCCGCCGCCGCAGCGCCACCACGTCGACCTCGAGCGCGAGCGCGCGGCGGGCCACCGCCTGCCCGATCTCCCCGAACCCGACGATCCCCAGCGTCGAACCGGCGAGCAGGGCGCCCGGCGTCGGCCGGGGGAAGGTGACCGGCGCGGTGACCCAGGAGTTCTGCCTGGCCCCGGTGAGCAGGGCGGTCACCAGCCACTCGCTGATCTGCGTGGCGTGCAGTCCGCGGGAGCAGGTCACCACAGGTGCCGACAGCAGCCAGGACGGGTAGCTGTCGATCCCGGCGGAGACGGTGTGCACCCACTCGACCTCGCCGAACCAGGCCGGCGGCCGCTCGGCGCGCAGGCCCGGCCCGATCAGCAGGACCCGCGGCCGGCGGTCCGGATCCCCCGTCGCGGGAACATCGACGATCTCGATGCCGGGCTCACCACCGAGCGCGTCGTCGAGTGCCCGCCGGACGGGGATCCCCCACGGCAGGGGCAACTGGACGCCGAGCACCAGGCCTCGCGGCACGGCGGCCTGCGCCGGTATCCCGGGCGCCTCGGCCGTCCCGGCCACCGTGGCCGCTCCCGCCCCCGCCGCCGTGGCTGTCTCCGCTGCCTCGGCCTGGTGCGGGGTCGGTGCGCTCACGCTCGTCATGGGTTCCCTTCCCGTCCGGGCGGCCGGCGCGCGGCTGCGGGCACGGCAGACACTTAGTTGCAGTGCATCATCGTTGCGGACGCGGCGTCTATGCCCGACCAGACAGGTAGACAAAGTTGAAATACGGCGTTGACATGCCCTTTCCCGCAAGTTCCCAGCGGGGCTCCCCGTGACGTCACCGGGACGGGCGGTGCCGCTGACGGTACCCGGGGAGCGGCCCACGGCCAGGATGTGCCATCGTCGTGGACGATGCTGAGGAGTGTGGTACTCGCCGGCGGTGGCACGGCGGGTCATGTCGAACCGGCGCTGGCCGTCGCGGACGCCCTGCGCGCCGCCGACCCTCGGCTGCGTCTGACCCTGCTGGGGACGGAGTCCGGGCTGGAGGCCCGGCTGGTGCCGGCCCGCGGTTACGAGCTCGCGACGGTGCCGAAGGTGCCGCTGCCGCGCAGGCCCACGCCGTCCCTGCTCACCGTGCCCGGACGGCTGGCCGGGGCGGTCAGCCAGGCGTCGGCGGCGCTCGCCCAGGTGCGCGCGGACGTGGTCGTGGGCTTCGGCGGGTATGTCTCCGTCCCCGCCTACCTGGCCGCGCGCCGGGCGGGCATCCCGATCGTCGTGCACGAGGCGAACCCGCTGCCGGGCGTGGCCAACCGGATCGGTGCCAGGTTCACCTCCTATGTCGCGGTGTCCTACCCGAACACGCCGCTGCGTGGCGGGCGGCTGACCGGCATCCCGCTGCGCCCGGAGATTCTGCGCCTGGACCGTTCCCCGGCGGCGGCCCGGGCCGCGCGGGCCGGCTACGGCCTCGACCCCGACCTGCCGACGCTGCTGGTATTCGGCGGTTCCCAGGGGGCCCGCCGGCTCAACGACGTGATCGTCTCGGTGGCCGGGGAGATCACGTCGAGCGGGGTGCAGGTCCTGCACGCGGCCGGGCCGAAGAACGCCGACACGGTGCTCGCGGAGCTGCCGGCGCGGCTGCCCGCGCCCTACGTCGTCCGGCCGTACCTGGACCACATGGCGTCGGCCTACGCGGCCGCGGACATGGCGCTGTGCCGCTCCGGCGCGATGACCTGCGCGGAGCTGGCCGCGGTGGGCCTGCCTGCCGGTTACGTCCCGCTCCCGCACGGCAACGGCGAGCAGCGGCGTAACGCCCTGCCGACGGTGGAGGCCGGCGGCGGCCTCATCGTGGACGACGCCGACCTGTCCGCGCAGTGGATCTGCACGGAACTGCTGTCCGTGCTGACCTCCGCCGAGCGGCTGGCGAAGATGTCGGCCGCCTGCGCCGGGTCCGGGCATCCCGACGCCGCGAACGCGATCGTCGCGATGATCCGGGAGGCTGCGGCGTCCCGCCGGCGGCAGCCGCCGCGCCACGCGGCCCGTTGAAGACCCGCCGCGCCACGCGCGGCCTGCCTGAGGACGCCGCCGCGCCACGCGCGGCCTGCCAAAGACCTGGTCTCGGACGGCGGATGGGGCAAGATGTCACTGTGACAGCTCCGGCCCTACCGGACGAGTTCGACCGCGTCCATCTCGTCGGGATCGGCGGCGCCGGCATGAGCGGGCTGGCGCGGCTGCTGATGCGGCGCGGCGCGTCGGTGTCCGGCAGCGACGCCAGGGACACCCGCCGGCTGGCCGCGTTGCGGGCGCTCGGCGCTGTGGTGACGGTCGGTCACGATCCAGACCATCTCGGCGATGCCCGTACCCTGATCGTCTCCCAGGCGATCCCGGACGGGAACCCCGAGGTCGAGGCGGCCCGCAGGCGCGGCCTGCGCGTCGTCTCCCGGTCCGCCGCGCTCGCGGCGCTGATGCGCGGGACACGCGGGCTGGCCGTCGCCGGCACCCACGGGAAGACGACGACCAGCCTGATGGTCACTGTCGCGCTGCAGGCCTGCGGCGCCGACCCGTCGTTCGTCATCGGCAGCGACATCAACGAGGCCGGCTCCAACGCGCACGCCGGCACCGGCGAGATCTTCGTCGCCGAGGCGGACGAGAGCGACGGCGGTTTCCTGCTCCTGGCGCCCTCCGGCGCGATCGTCACCAACGTCGAAGCCGACCATCTCGACTACTACCAGCGGCCCGAGGACGTCGAGGCCGCGTTCGCCCGGTTCGTCGACGGGGTCGACCCGAACGGCTTCGTGGTGGCCTGCGCGGACGACCCGGGCGCCGCCCTGCTGGTCGCGGCCCTGCGGGAGCGGGAGCGCGACGGCGGAAAGGCCCCGCGGGTCACCACCTACGGCGAGTCGGTGGACGCTCACGTCCGGGTGGAGCTGCCGATGGTCTCCGCCGCCGGCTCGACCTGTGAGGTCGTCGTCCGCGGGCGACGCCTGGGCGAGCTGAGCCTGCGGGTGCCCGGCCGGCACAACCTGCACAACGCCGCCGGGGCGCTCGCCGCCGGGCTGGAGCTCGGCCTGCCCGCCGCCGGCCTGCTGGAGGGGCTGGCCGGGTTCGCCGGGGCCCGCCGCCGTTTCGAGACCAAGGGCACCGCGGGCGGCATCCGAGTGATCGACGACTATGCCAACCATCCGACCAAGGTCGTCTCCGTGCTGCGGGCCGCGCGCGACATCGTCGACGGCGGCAATGTGGTGGTGGCCTTCCAGCCGCATCTCTACAGTCGGACGGCGGCCTTCGCCGCCGAGTTCGGCGCCGCTCTCGGCCTCGCCGACGCGGTCGTGGTCATGGACGTCTTCGGCGCGGGGGAGCAGCAGATCCCCGGGGTCAGCGGCGCGAGCGTCGCCGCGCAGGTGCCACTGCCGGCCGGCCGGGTCGTCTACGAGCCGTCCTGGTCGGCCGCGGCGGACCAGGTTGCGGCGTTCACCCGTCCGGGCGATCTGGTGCTGACGGTCGGTGCCGGCGATGTGACGCTTCTCGGCGGCGAGCTGCTGCGCGTCCTCGCCGAACGGGCCCCCCACGCCCGCTGACCTCGCCCGCTGCCGCCTGCCCGTCCGCTGCCGCCTGCCCGTCCGCTGACCCCCGGCCCTGCCCGGCCCGCGCCACCGCCGGGGACGGGGCTTCCCCGGCCCGCTGACCCCGACGATCCCGCCCGGTTCGGCCGTTCGGCCTGGCCACCTGATCGTTCGTCCTGGTCGCTCGACTGTCTGGCCTGGTCAGCGGAGCCGGCCGCGTGGCGGTCCGGTCGCGGCGTGGTGTTCACTGCCTGTCGTGACCGGTGAGAGCTTGCAGCACGTCCACTTCCTGGGGATCGCGGGATCGGGCCTGTCCGCGCTCGCCCACGTCCATCTCGCCCGGGGTGGGACGGTCAGCGGCAGCGACGCGCAGGACGCCCCTCGCCTGGACGCGCTGCGTGCCGCCGGCGCCCGGATACGGGTGGGTGCTGTCACCGACCCGGCCGCGCTGGACGCGGAGCTCGACGGGGTGGATGTCGTCGTCGCGTCCAGCGCGTTTCCCGACGGTCATCCTGAGTTGCTGGCTGCCCGCCGGCGCGGCCTGCCGGTCCGGCGGCGCAGCCAGTGGCTGCCCGAGCTGACCGCCGGATACGATCTTGTCGCGGTGGCGGGCTCGCACGGCAAGAGCACCACGTCGGCGATGCTCACCCTGGTGCTGCGTGCCGCCGGAGTGGACCCGACCGCGGTGATCGGTGCCGAGGTGGCGCAGCTCGGCGGCAACGCGCTGGTCGGCGCCGGGCGGGTGTTCGTCCTGGAGGCGGACGAGTACGGCGGCGCGTTCGCCGGTCTCGACCCGGCGCTCGCCGTCATCACCAACGTCGAGTGGGAGCATCCCGACCTCTTCCCCGACGAGGCGTCCGTGCGGCGTGCCTTCACCGCGTTCGCCGCCCGGGTCCGCCCCGGCGGGACGCTCGTGGTGTGCGGGGACGATCCCGGCGTGCGGGCGGTGCTCGCGGCGCTGCCGGCCTCCGCCCCCGTCTCCGAGTCCGGCTCTGATGCCGGGCCGGGGGACACGACCGGTGGCGGGCGGGCAAGGGTCATCGACTACGGACTGCAACCGGGCCGGTCATGGCAGGCGGTGAACCTGCGTACCACCCCCGGCGGAGGCCAGCGGGCGACCGTGCGCCACGACGGTGACGACGTCGGGACGCTCACGCTCGCGCTGCCCGGCGCCCACACCGTCCGCAACGCGCTGGCGGTGCTTGCGGCCGCCACCGAGCTGGGCGTCGAGGTGGCGAGCGCCCTGGCGATACTGGCGACCTTCACCGGTGCCGACCGTCGGTTCACGCTGGTCGGTACGGCCCCGGCGACGGACCGCCAGGGTCCGCTGGAGGTGATCGACGACTACGCCCATCATCCGACCGAGATCCGCGCCACGCTGGCCGCCGCCCGCCAGCGGGCCGGTACGCGCGAGGTGTGGGTGGCTGTGCAGCCGCACACCTTCAGCCGGCTGGCGGCCCTGCTGGACGACTTCGCCGACGCGTTCACCGACGCCGACCGGGTGTACGTCACCGACATCTACGCCGCCCGCGAGCACGACACGCTCGGCCTGCACGCCTGCGACCTGGTCAAAAAGATCTCCATACCCCAGGCCGCGTACTACGTGCCCTGGGACAAGCTGACCGACCGGCTCGCCACCGACCTCTCGACGAGCCGACTGAGTACCCCGGACGGCGTCCTGCTGCTGACCCTCGGCGCCGGAACGATCACCGAAACCGGTCCGTGCCTGCTCGCGGCGCTCCGGTCGGCAGCTCTGTGACTGTATGCGGCATCCTGGCCGCCGCCGCGCAGACCGGCTGGTCGCCGGTGGCGGTTACGACGTGGGTCGGGAGCGCGGGGTTCAGATGCGGCGGTAGACCTCGCGACGGTGGGCGACACGGACGACAAGGACGAGCAGGACGTCGTCATGCACCTCGTAGATCACGCGTTAATCGGTAACCCTGATACGTAGTGCGCCCGGACGCCCTTCAAGAGCCGTCGCGCCGAACGGTCTGGGGTTGTTACCCAGGCGACTGATGGCGGGGCGTAGGCGTTGCTGGACCTGCGGAGGCAGTCCGCGGAACTGGCGGGCGGCCGCGGTCGACCATTCGATCTTGTAGGTCACGGACGGTCGATCTCGGCCTGTAGCCCTTCCCAGGACACGGTCCCCCCACGCTCATGGTCGGCGGCGAGGACCGCTCGGAGATTCTCCAGCTCTTCCTCCGCCTCGACGAGACGGCGAAGCTCGTCCACCGGCAGGATCGCGGCGGTCGGGGTGCCGTTACGGGTGAGGTAGACGACGTTGCCCTCGTGGACGCGGTTGACCAGCTCGCCGAGGCGGGAACGCGCTTCGGCGAGCCCGATCTCGACGTCCGTCGCATGGAGATCGGTGGTGCGGGCAGGCAGAGTCATGGCCAAAGTGTACAGTTTGATCTCTGCTCCGGATGTGGTCTCCCGGCTGCCGGATTCAGACCGTCAGGTCCTCCTCGGCGGAGGGCTGCGGCGGCGCGGGCTGGGGGCGCAGGGTCAGGAAGTCCGAGACGCCGATGGCGCCGAGCACGGGCCGCAGCGGGGCGGGCACCTGGCTGCGGCTGTCGTCGTGGACGATGTGCGGCGAGCCGAGTTCCTCCCGGTGGTTACGGTGCTCCAGCACGCAGCCTCCGGCGGCCAGCACGTTGCGCACCCAGTCCGAATCGCTGCCGTAGGTCAGCGCGACGACGTAACCGCCGTCGGAGCCGAACACGTTGACCGGGGTCCGGTACTCGCGGCCCGACTGGCGTCCCCTGTGCACGATGACGCCGAAACCGGGCAGCCGGGTCGCGGCGGGGCCGGTGACACGGTTGGTGGCCCGGCGGTTGGCCGAGGCAATCCATTTGGGCAGGGGCATGTACGACCTCCTTGAGGGGTGGCTGTCGCGCCACGCACGTCGACTGTCGTACCCAGCCGAGCGGGGGCCCGACCTCGATTCGGGAGGTCAGCCGTCACGGCGGCCGGTCGCCACGCCGTCCGCGGCCCGTCCGGGCTGCCGGCCGGGCCGCGGACGGCGGAGGCCGGATCAGGTCATCGCCGGATGATCGTCGGATGGTCAGAAGTACGACGGGCAGAGTGGTACGCCGGGGACAGGCTCGTTCTGCCCGCCCTGGGACACCGCGGTCGCCGGCAGATACCCCCAGGAGGCGGTGTATCCATGGGCGTTGGCACGCCCGTTGTCACCCTGGGTGTACAGCCACCAGGTGTTGGTGTTGCCCTGGACGACCGGGTTCGAGCGGCCCTGGTACTGGCACAGCGCCCACACGCTCGCAGCCGCGGCCATGTACCCGCTGTCATCGAGAGTCTCCGACGCCTGGTCGGAACGGACGTTGGCGTAGACGGCCGAAGCCACGTAGGTGCTGCAGTAGTAGCGGGTCGAGAAGGCCCGTCCGGCGTAGTCGGTGATCGTCTCGCCGCGCGCCGAGCAGCCGCGGGCGGGAACCGGCTGTGGCGAGGGCCGGGCAGAGGAGGGAACCTGGG
>NZ_CAAAFS010000250.1:0-7921 GCF_900634755.1 Protofrankia symbiont of Coriaria myrtifolia | reverse complement strand
GCCTGTCCGGGGTGGTGGGTTTGTCGGCTCTCTGGGAGCCGGTGCTGTCGGCACGGCGGGCGATGTCGGCTGCCGTGCCGAATCCGGGTTTGCCGGTACCGCCTCCACGGGCCCTGCCGTGGGTCCGGCCACAGGCCCTGCCGCGGGTCCGGCCGCGGGCCCGGTCACGGGTTCGGGGCCGAAGCCAGCCTGCGTTGGGATGGTTGTAGCGATGATCAGTGTCTGGTGGTCGGAGGGACCGGTCCCGTCGGGTGCCGACGGCGCGGCGCCCGACGGGATGGGGAGGTTGTCCGCCCGTACCTCGGCCGGGCCGGATTTCCCCCGGAGTGTGACAGTCAGTGTTCCAACGATCACGAGAATGGTCGCGACGGCGGCCGCGGCGGCCGTCCACACGTTTCGGCGCCGTCGACGAGCGGAATTCCTGTCGCCGGACAGCGGCGGGACACCGCGCGGCCGCAGCCTGGTCGGGGTATCCAGCGGCTCGCGGGGCCCGGGAGCCGCGGATGGCGAGCCGGCGCCGTCCGCACTGTCGGTACCGGCCGGGGTCGGCCGCGGCGAGTTCCCGGCGGAGACGACGCGGGACCGGCGGCGGGTGGCTTCCAGGCGGGAGACGTCGGCGGCGGCTGCCCCGGAACCGGTGCCTGTTTTCGGGTCGTGGGCCTTCGGCTCGTCCGATGACGGTGGGACGGCCGCGAGATCATCCCCGGCTGCCCCCAGCCGGGCCACCGGCTCGGCTCCCAGGGCGTCCCGTAGCGCGTCGAACTTCTCGACAAGACTGGCCACGCTCGGCCGTTGCCGCGGATCGACCGACATCATGTGCCCGATCAGCGCCCGCAGCGGCTCTGGAACAGCCTGGTCGAGTTCGGCGGCGTCGCCGGCGAGGATGCGACGCATGACCGTCGCCGGTCCGTCGCCGGCGCGGGGCGCGAACGGGGCCGTGCCGGCAAGCAGGGTGTACAGGGTCGAACCGAAGGCGTAGACGTCGGCGGCCGGCGAGTACCGCTGTCCGTCAAGGACCTCCGGAGCGCAGTGGGCCGGCGTGTAGGCCTCGAGGCTGACCGACTTCTCCGGGCCGGCCGCGATACCTGCCGCCCCGATACCCGCCACTCCGAAGCTCGCCACCCCGAAGCTCGCCACCCCGAAATCGCTCAGTACTGCCCCGCCCTCGTCGGAGACCAGGAGATTCCCCGGCTTGATGTCACGATGGGTGATGTCGGCGCGGTGCGCCGCGGCCAGTGCCCGGGCGACGGACACACCTACCCCGACGGTTTCCGGCGCCGACAGCCGGTTCGGCTGGTTCGGCTGGTTGTTGTCGCGCATCCGGTCGACCAGCGATCCCCGTGGGAAGTACTGCATCGCGATGAACGGCTGGTCGTCGGTGGTGGCGCCCGCGTCGTACACGGTAATGATCTCGGGGAGGTGGGACAGGCGGCCGGACGCCTGGCACTCGCGGGTGAACCGGCGCAGCGCGGCCGCGTCCCCGACGTCGGCGCTCAGGACCTTCACGGCTACCGTTCGCGCGAAACGTTCCTGGTAGGCGGTGTAGACGGTGCTGAACCCGCCGATCGCGACCCGGCGGAAATCCCGGTACCCCTCGATGGCCGGGCCCGGCGGCACCCGCGCCGCATCCTGGCTCTCCCGAGTCTTCCCCACATCGCCCCCGGTATGTTTCGCACGAATCCGTCCGCCGCGGCGTATGCCTCCCGTTGGATATGGTAAGCCGTGACGCGCTTCGGCGACGTACGCGAGGGAGTGCCGCGGGGACGTGACACACATGGGTTGTTTTTCCAGTGGCTCCGCGGCCACCGGCCACGTGAAAAGATCTGTGATCGCACAGCCTTTGGTCGTTACAGACTGTCCTTATTGCTTCTTGGTAGGGTGCTGTCTAGCCTTTCAGGTGTCTCTTCGGACGGCGGCTTCGCCGTCGCCGGCCATGTCTGCTGAGGCCATGTCTGCTGAGGCCATGTCTGCTGAGAGACACCGAAGACGCCAGCCAGCCAGGTCATGGTGGGCGTGTGTAGCCGGAGTAAGGGTGGTGACATGATGGCGAGTGTCTTCGGGTGCGATCCCGATGTCGCCCGCCAGGTCTCCAGCGACCTGGCCGATATTCGTAGCACTCTTGCCTCTCTTGGTGCCGCCTTCGACGGTCTACACGGTGTGACCGGCTCGCGGGAGGTGGAGACTGCACTGGACCATTTCGTGAGTCATTCATCCGACAGCCGTGAGTCGATGGACACGTTGTTGGAGCGGGCATCCGGCCTGCTGCGCGGGCTGGCCGAGGGAGCGTCCGAGGTGGATTCCGCTCTGGCCGGTGCGTTGGAGTCGGCTTCACCCGAGGTTCCTGCCGCCGTGCTGTCCGCCTCGCCGGTGGCTGCGGGTGGCATGTGATGGGCGTGGCGGCCACCGGTGTCCCGTCGTGGTTCACGCTCCGGGTTCCCCGGTCCTGGTTCGAGTTCGACGTGTGGCGGGCCACCCGGACCGGTGATCTCGCACGGCTCGTCGACGCCCGTGTCGCGCACATTCCGCAGCTGCGGCAGCAGCGGTCGGCGCTGCTCAGGCTGCTGCGGGAGGTCGCCGAGCGGGCCGAGCGGCAGGGAGCCGTCTACTGCGCGGCGGCGGCCGATCCGGTGGAAGGTTCCGGCGGCCTGGTGGCGAGCGTGATGGTGTTCCATACCGATGGCGCGCCGAATGCCGTGGACAACACGGTGGACGCGATCGCGGGGCATGTTACCGCCGTGGCACCGACGGACCGGGGATTCCCATGGCGCACCGTGACGATTGTCGAGATACCGGCCGGCCGGGCCGTGCGTGTTCGCGGGGTCGAGCGGGCCGAGCCGGACGGGGTGCCGATCGACAGCGTTGTCATGCAGACGCTCGTCCCGGTGCCCGGCGACCGCGGGGTGCTCAACGTCGTTCTGAGCAGTCCACACGTCGACATCGCCGACGACCTGTTCGACCTGTTCGACGCCATCAGCGACACGCTGGCCTGGTCGCGGGATCGTCCGGACCAGTTGTTCACCACGAGTTCTTCCCAGTAGTTCACGTTCGTCCCAGCAGTTCCGGAGCGGTTCCGTCGGTCGCCCGGATCCGTCTGAAGAAAGGGAGCACGCCATGGCCAACGTCCACGTCGACTACGGAGCGCTGCAGAACGCCGCGTCCAGGCTCACGGGTGGTCAGCACGAGATGGAGTCTCAGCTGGCCCAGCTCAAAAGCCTGATTGACAGCCTGGTAAGCAGCGGTTTCATCACCGACCAGGCGTCCGGGAAGTTCCAGCAGTCCTACGACCAGTGGAACACCGGTACAAGAAACGCCATTGCCGGGCTGGAGGGCATGAGCGCTTTCCTCAACAAGGCGGTCACAGAGCACCAGCAGCTCGATTCCGTGCTCAGCCAGTCCACGGGCGGCTGACCCACGGCTGTGACCCGCCTCGGATGATCGGCCCCGGATGACCGGCCGTCGGGCGGCCTGCCCCGCGGCCATCCGACGGCCGGGCGGCCGGCTCCGGGGATCACCGGCAGGCCCGTGTTCGGCAGGCCGCCGCGCAGGGCGCGGACGTGAGATCCGCTCGGCCCGCATACAGCCATGATTACTACTGTCGGTAGGTGAGTGAAGGAGAACAGCGGTGAGTGACTGGGACGTCCTGGAGCTGGACGGTGATCCGACCCCGGGCGACCCAGAAGCGGTGCGGGCCCTGGCCACCCGGCTACGGGAGCAGGCCGAGCGAGCCGAGAGCTCCACCACCCGCCTGCGTGCGATCGCGGCCAACGGCGGTGATCTGCGGATGGCCGGTGACTACGCCCCCCGGTTCACCGAGGCGCTCGCCGAACTGCCCGACGAGCTGGCCAAGCTCGCCCGTGCCTACCACGGCTGCGGCGATGCGCTGTCCACCTATGCGACGACTCTGACCGAGGCGAAGACACGCGCGGGTGGCGCGCTGCGGCAGGGCCTGGACGCTCACGGCCGCTACCAGGCGGCGTTGCGTCAGGTCCGGACGCTGCTGCCGCCCGACCGGGAGGTGGCGTTGTGGCCGCGGGCCGAGCTCAGCGACGGCTCGATCAGTTCCGCGACGGTGGGCTGGGAGTCCCCCGATCTTGCCGCGCAGGTGCGGGCGGCCGCGCAGCAGGGGCAGGTGGCCAGCGCCGACCGGCTGCGGGCCCGGCGGCTGGCCGACGACGCCGCCGAGTTGCGCGGGAACGCGGCGCACACCTGCGCCCGCGAGATCGAGGACGCGCTGGCCGGCAGCGGGATCAAGAACAAGCCGTGGTACGAGAAGGTGTGGAACGCCGTGTCCGCGCCGTTCCGGTCCTGGGACAGCTTCGTGGAGCTGTGTCGTGACGTCGCCATGGTCGCCGGTGTGGTCGCGTTGTTCGTCTCCGGGCCGATCGGGCTCGCGCTCGTCGGCATCGCCCTGGTGGCCGGCGCCACCGTCTTTGCCAGCACGCTGGCGAAGTACGCGCGTGGCCAGGCGTCGTTGGGCCAGCTCGGTCTGGACGCCCTTGGTCTCATCCCGGGCGCGCGGGGCGTTACCAGTGCCGCCGGGCTGGCACGTGCCGCCGCTGGTCTGGCGCGTGGGGTCACGCACGGCCAAGGGGTGAAGCTCGTCGGCGCCGCGCTGCGCGGCGCCGGCACGGCGCTGGCCACCCGTGGGCGCAACATGATGTCGGTAGCCAGGTGGGGGCTTTCCAACCCGCGGGCGAACGGGGTCGAGGCCGTCAAGCGCCTGGTCCGGCTGGACCCGATCGACGTCGCGACCGGTGACATGGTGCTGACCCAGACCGACGCGGAGCTGCCCGGCGTGCTGCCGTTGCCGCTGTCCCGGACGCACGTCTCCTCCTATCGGCTGGGCAGCTGGTTCGGCCGTTCGTGGGCGTCCACCCTCGACCAGCGGATCGAGGTGGACGACAACGGGGTCTATTTCGCCACCGCGGACGGCATGACCCTGGTGTACGCGGCGGTCTCGGACGCCGACGGGCCGGTGCTGCCGGTGGAGGGGCCGCGCTGGCCCCTGACCCGCGGCGCGGACGGGACATACGCGATCAGCGATCCGTGGCAGGGGCGGACCTGGCATTTCACCCCGCTCACCCCGCTCACCCCGCCGCACGGGGCAGCCGGCGAGCCGCGACCGTCCGGTGGGCAGCGGGCGGCCGGCGGACCCGTCCAGTGGCCGCTGAGCGCGTTGACCGACCGCAACGGCAACCGCATTGATTTCGTTTACGACGGGGATGACGCTCCCGTCGAGATCGCCCATTCCGGCGGTTACCGGATCCGGGTGGACACCTGGCGACACCGGGTCGTCGCGCTGGCCCTGCTCGGTGACGGCGGCAACGACCCCGGCGGCAACGATCCCGGCGGCAACGATCCCGACGGGTCCGCGACCGTGCTGGTGCGGTTCGGCTACACCGAGGCCGGTGACCTTGCCGAGGTCGTCAACTCCTCGGGCCAGCCGCTGCACTACGACTACGACGACGACGGTCGCATAGTGCGCTGGACGGACCGCAACGCCACCGAATACCGGTATGCCTACGACGCCTCCGGCCGGTGTGTGGCCACGGTGGGCAGCGGCGGCTGCCTGACCGGCCAGCTACGGTACGACACCGAGCGGCGCACGACCACCGTCGTCGACTCGCTGGGCCACGCGACGATCTACCATCGCAACGAGGCGCTGCAGGTCGAGTCGGTCACCGACCCGCTCGGCAACATCAGCCGTTACACCTGGGACAGGTACGACCGCAAGCTCACCGAGACCGACCCGCTGGGCCGTACCGTCCGCTGCACCTACGACGCCGCCGGCAACCTGGCGGAGATCGCCAGGCCGGATGGTGGTCGAACAACCGCGCGGTGGAACGATCTGCGGCTGCCGGTGACCCTCGTGGAACCGGACGGCGACCGCTGGGAACGCTCCTACGACGACCGCGGCAACCTGACCGCCGTGGTCGACCCGGCCGGTGCCCGGACGCTGCTCGCCTACGACGACCGCGGCCGGCTCACGGCCGTCACCGACGCGCTCGGGCACACCCGGCGGGTCGAGACCGACGCCGCCGGCCTGCCCGTCGCGGTGACCGACCCGCTCGGCGCGGTCACCGCCTACGAGCGGGACGCCTTCGGCCGAGTGGTCGCGGTGACCGGCCCGATCGGTGAGATGGCCCGGTTCGGCTGGACGGTCGAAGGCAGGCTGGCCTGGCACACCCGGCCGGACGGGGCCACCGAACGCTGGACCTACGACGGGGAGGGCAATCTCGTCGAGCACGTGGACGCGGCCGGGCTGGTGACCCGCACCGAGGTCACGCATTTCGACCTGCCGGCGGCGCGGACCGGCCCGGACGGGGCGCGGCTGGAGTTCTCCTACGACACCGAGCTGCGGCTGGTCGCGGTCACCAACCCGCAGGGCCTGGTCTGGCGGTACGACTACGATCCGGCGGGGAACCTCGCCCGGGAGACCGACTTCAACGGGCGGGCGCTGGCCTACGGGTATGACGCCGCCGGCCAGCTCGTCGAACGCACCAACGGCGCCGGGCAGACCGTGCGCTTCACCCGCGACCCGCTCGGTAACGTGATCGAGAAGCACAGCGCGAGCGGTGTGACGACGTTCACCTACGACGCGGCGGGACGGGTGACACGGGCGACGAACCCCGACGCCGACTGCGTGTTCCAGCGGGACGCCCTCGGCCGCGTGCTGGCCGAGACCTGCAACGGCCGTACGCTCACCTCGGCCTATGACGTGCTCGGCCGGCGGGTACGGAGGGTGACCCCGTCCGGGGCGGCCAGCGTCTGGGAGTACGGCCCGAACGACCTGCCGCTGTCCCTGCGCATCGCCGGTCGGACCCTGCGTTTCACCCACGACGAAGCCGGCCGGGAGGTACGGCGCAGCCTGGACACCGGTGTCGTGCTGGCGCAGGCCTGGGACGTCAACGACCAACTGTTGTCGCAGACCGTGACCGCGGGCGGGCCGGGGACCGCGCGACAGGCACGGCTGCTCCAGCGCCGCGACTACAGCTACAGTCCGGACGGCTACGTCACCGAGATCGACGACATGCTCGCCGGCCTGCGCCGGTTCGACCTCGACCCGGCTCGGCGGGTCACCGCCGTCCACGGGGCGAACTGGTCCGAGCGCTACGCCTACGACACCGCGGGCAACATCACCGACGCGTCCTGGCCGGTGCCCACACAGCGCGACGGGCGCGACGGGGAGCACGAGGCCGCGCAGGGCGGACGTGAGTACACCGGCACACTGATCCGCCGCGCGGGTAGCGTCCGTTACGAGCACGACGGCCAGGGACGGGTGACCCTGCGCCAGCACAAGCGACTGTCGGCGAAGCCGCGTACCTGGCGTTACACCTGGGACGCCGACGACCGCCTGACCGCCGTGACCACCCCCGACAGCCAGCGCTGGCGCTACCTGTACGACCCGTTCGGCCGGCGTATCGCCAAGCAGCGTGCCGCCGACAGCGGCACCGGTGATGCTGGTGGGGTGGCCGAGCGGGTCGACTTCACCTGGGACGGCGCCGTACTCGCCGAGCAGAGCCACGTCACCGCGGGCGACCCGACGGGCCGTATCACCACCTGGGACTGGGAGCCCGGTAGCTTCCGCCCTCTCACCCAGTCCGAACGCCGCCCATCCGACGGCGCGGACCAGGCATGGTTCGACGCCCGGTTCCACGCCATCGTCACCGATCTCGTCGGCACCCCCACCGAGCTGATCGGCCCGGACGGCAACCTCGCCTGGCGCAACCGAACCACCCTCTGGGGCGCCAGCCCACAGCCCGCCGACGGCGCCGTCGACTGCCCGCTACGCTTCCCCGGCCAGTACCACGACCAGGAAACCGGCGCCCACTACAACTACTTCCGCTACTACGACCCCGAAACCGCCCGCTACGACTCCAACGACCCGCTCGGCCTGGCCCCCGCCCCCAACCCCCACACC
>NZ_CAAAFS010000249.1:5278-6848 GCF_900634755.1 Protofrankia symbiont of Coriaria myrtifolia | reverse complement strand
TAACTGGTCAGGTAGTTTTTGATCTTGAGTTACGTGTAGCTGGTTGCGGGCATCCAGGGACGGCCCTCGGCGAGTTGGACGAGGGCGTCGAACAGGGGGATGCCGTGTTTGGTGGCGGTGGACAGGTAGCTTCGGATCGCGCAGAACTGGCGGGCGCCGGTGAGGGTGCGGAGGCAGCCGGATACCTTCTGCCGTAGTTTGATCATACGGATGTCGCGTTCGGAGCCGTTGTTGTCCGCCGGTATCCGCGTGTTACGGGTGAAACGCAGGTAGTCGGTTTCGCGGTCGACGAGCCGGCAGGCCAGGGCGTGGCGGGCGGCCATGAGCGTCGTGCTCCGGGGGGAGGTCTGGCTGATCCCGATGTGGGCGGCGTGGCGGAGCAGCCGAGTCTGGGTGGCCAGGTCCTGCTTGTCGACCGGGGTGCCGGTCGCGGCGGCGTCGCCTGCCAGCCGGTGTAGGGCGACGAGAGCGTCGGCGGCCTGGGCGGCCCAGCACCAGGTCCCGGCCGGAGCGGTGTCGACCACAGCCTGGAGTTCGCGTAGCACGTGGGCGAGGCAGAGCTGGTGGGTGGCGGCGGTATAGCTGTCGTAGGGTGCCCAGGCGTCGTGGACGATCACCCCGTCGAAGCCGGGTAGCACCCCGAGCGCGTCGATGCCTGCGGTCCCCCGGTGGGGGTGGCAGTCGATCAGCGTGTACTTGTCGGTGCGGGCGCAGTGCACCCAGTGCAGCTTCCCGGCGACCCGCAGCCCGGTCTCATCGGCCCCGATCACGTCGGCGGCGGCCAGCAGATCACGGACGGTGTCACGGAAGCCGTCCAGTCCGGCGGCGGCGCGGGCGGTCATCGCGCCGACGGTGCCCGCCGACAGGGGTATCCCGACCAGTTCGGCCAACGCGGTCGCGGTCCGGTCCTTCGACAGGAACTGGCCGGAATAGAGGTAGACCGCCGCAGCGGTGACCCGCGGCCCGTACTGGACCGGGGCGTCCACCCCCGCCGGCGCCGCCGCCCTTGTCCGTGCCCCGCAGCCGCACTCCCGCTCGACCAGCTCGTGTTCGACCACGTGCGGGCGTAGCTCGGGCAGGTCGAACACCTGCCGGCGTTCGCTCCGGGTCACCGGCCGGCCCGCAAGCGACGTCCCGCACCCCGCACACGGCCCGGCTCGTGCCGCAGGCGCACGTCAGGCTCGGCGACCATCCGTAGCGTCGATCCCGGATGCCCGTCCTGCCCACCGGGCCGCCGGCCGGTCTTCGTCCGCAGCGACTTCGGCGGTGGTTTCGCCAGCCCGTCCGAGCTCGGCGGCTTCGCCGAGCTCCGCGACGTCTTCTGAAGCTGCGTCTCCAGCTCGGCGATCCGCTCCAGCGCCCGCGCGAGATCCGCCTGCAAGCTCACCACCAGCGCCGCGAGCTCGTCATACGACGGCACCGGCGGCGACGAGGGCGGATCATCGGACACACCCGGACCCTACGACCTGGTCAACCACAGCCCGCCAATAGCCCGGCTCGCCGTGTCACCGGCAACACCCGGCCAGCCGAGGAACCAAAACAAACGATCTACGGGACCTGACCAGTTACA
>NZ_CAAAFS010000249.1:2843-4829 GCF_900634755.1 Protofrankia symbiont of Coriaria myrtifolia | reverse complement strand
CCTGGGCTTCATCTGCTTGTCCGCCGCACGAATTTCCAAACGGTCAGCGGCACGGTGGCCAGCATTATCGCCAGTGACCACGAAACCGATGCCAGGATCGGATGATCAGCCGGCCAGATATTCTCGGCACCGGACGCCGTCGGATTTCCGAACAACTGACGACAGGCAGTCGTGACAGCGGACAACGGGTTCCACCCGGCGACGGGCTGGAGCCAGCCTGGCATGGCGCTCATCGGGGTGAGCGCATTGGACAGATACATGACCGGAAAAAGCCAGACGGTACCCGCTCCGGCGGCCACTTCGGGATTGCTGACCGACACTCCGATCAGCGCTCCCACCCAGCTCATTGCCAGACCGAACAGCAGCAGAATAAGAAATGCGAGGAGCGCGTTGCCCAGCCCGGCCTGCACACGCCACCCGGCCACCAGCCCACACACTGTCGTCACGAACACCGTGATGAAGGCCCTTATGACGCCGGCATTGGTGCAACCCGCGAGGATGGCTAGCCGGGACAGGGGGAGCGTACGGAGCCGGTCGATCGTCTTCTGGGATAGTTCGAAGGCGATTCCGCCGGACGTGGCCGAGGCGGCGCCCATGACGACCGTTTGGGCCAGCAGCCCAGCGATGACGAAATCCGTGTAGTCGGCCTCGCCGGGAAGTGTGATGGCCTTGCCGAAGAGATATATCATCGCTAAGGTGAAGATGGCTGGTTGGACGATGCTGTAGACGATGAGGTCGGGCTGGTGCGGCATGCGCATCAGCAGACGCCTGGTCAACAGGTAGACATCGATGAGGAACGTGACAGGGATGATCCCCTCCGGTTTCCCTGGCCCGGCCCAGCCGCGGGTGACGTGATGTGACCGCGTGCTCCGATGACGACCGGCGACGACCTGCTTCTCACCGTTCGATGCGGCGGCGCCGTCGATGATTGTATTCGGCTTCATTCCACCGTAGCCATCTCGTGCTGAGCCTTGACGTCCATGGGGCGCCCCGTCAAGGTAAAGAAGACGTCGTCGAGGGTCGGCCGGCGCAACTCGACGTCCTCGAGCTCGATCGCCGCGACGTCCATCTCGCGCAGCACCTGCGTCAGCAGGCCTGGTTTGTGCGGTGCCATGACGGCAATCCGCCGTTCCGATCGCGTGACGACAGCCTCCGACGTTGCGAAACGGTCGAGGATGGTCGCGGCCAGAGGCAGCAGCTCATGGTCGCGCAGGACGATCTCGATGCGGTCGTCGCTGGTTCGGGTCTTCAGTTCTTCCACGGTGCCTTCGGCGATGAGGCAGCCCTGGTCCACCACGGCGATCAGGTCGGCGAGCTGGTCCGCTTCCTCCAGGTACTGGGTGGTGAGCAGGAGCGTCACGCCGGAGCCGACAAGCTCCCTGATGAGATCCCAGGTGGCAGTGCGACTGCGCGGGTCGAGTCCGGTGGTGGGTTCGTCCAGGAACAGAATCGAGGGTCGCTTGATCAAACTGATGGCGAGGTCGAGGCGGCGTCTCATGCCACCCGAGTAGGTTCGTGCGAGTCGCCCGGCCGCCGCGGTGAGATCGAACATTTCCAGCAGCTCCTGGGCCCGCCCGCGGGCATGCCGCCGGCTGAGGCGAT
This sequence comes from Protofrankia symbiont of Coriaria myrtifolia, assembly GCF_900634755.1. Classification (NCBI taxonomy): domain Bacteria; kingdom Bacillati; phylum Actinomycetota; class Actinomycetes; order Frankiales; family Frankiaceae; genus Protofrankia; species Protofrankia symbiont of Coriaria myrtifolia. The sequence continues at coordinate 3,227 of NZ_CAAAFS010000249.1, read as the reverse complement.
GCAGCCGGCCGAACAGCTCCAGGTTTTCCGCGCCGGTAAGCAGGGGCTCCACAGCGGTTTCCTGGCCGGAGACGCCGATCCGGCGCCGTACCTGCAGTGGGTGGCGGGCCACGTTGAAGCCCCCCACCCAGGCACTGCCACCGTCCGGTTTCAAAAGCGTCGTCAGTATGTTCACAGTCGTGGTCTTGCCGGCCCCGTTCGGGCCCAGCAGCCCGAGTACGCTCCCGGCCGAAACCTGCAGGTTCAGGCCGTGCAGGCCGTACACCGCCCCGTACTTCTTGGTCAGATTCTCGGTGTGGATCCCATTATCCATCAGCCCATGCCCTTCTGACTTGTCCCCGCGCCTGCCTGCGATCTCACCTGTTACCAGTCTTCGAGTATCCA
>NZ_CAAAFS010000249.1:0-2727 GCF_900634755.1 Protofrankia symbiont of Coriaria myrtifolia | reverse complement strand
GACTCCTGGAGCGGGGTCGCTCCCATCGGCGCCGCCTCACCGGCTGCTCTGTATGGCGGCACCAGCCGGGTCTCCCAACAGCTCACGATGACAGCGGGGAGGTGGTGGAGGCGGAATTAGGCGCAGGCACGGGCTGCGTGGGCAGTACGGCCGTCGGCGCTCGTTTTTCGTAACCACCTGGGGCAGCGGTCGGAATGACGCGGGACTCCCAGCTGGCGTTGCTCAGGGTACAGATCGCGTAGGCCTTCAGCGGGAGTAGCAGGAAGATATTGATAAAGGTGTGCAGCGCAAAGGCGAAAAACCTCGCCTGGCGGGTATGCCAGGCCGCGCAGCAGCAACTGATCAAGGTCACCGCCGTGATCACCAGGATCGGCCACCACGGTATTGTCGCCGTCGCCGCGACCTGCGCGAATCCGGTCAGCACCGTCAGGGCGAGCAACAGCGGTGCGAGGTTCTGGCCTACCACGTCCAGCATGAGATAGCGGCCGAGCCGGGGCAGCAGGCGTATGGCCAGCAACGTATCGCGGTATGTGCTGCGCGCCCACCGAAGTTGCTGGCGCAGGTATGGCCGAAGTCGTTCGGGTACCACCGTCGCCGCCGTGGCGTCCGGAACGTACTCGGTACGCAGGCCCGCCTTGAGCATGAGAATGGTCAGGTGACGGTCCTCACCGAAGTCGCTCGGCCTCCCCCGGAAAAGCTGGGTCTCGTACTGGTCAAGTACCTGAAGGAGGACGGAGCGACGGTAGACCGTGCACGGCCCGCAGCAGCACATGACAGCGCCGAACTCAGCCTGGGCCGCCCGCTCTTCATTACAGGCGATCCAGTACTCCATATCGATCAGCCGGGTCAGCCAGGTGGCACGTCGGTTGCGGGCGACCATCTGGCCCATGGCCGCTCCAACGGCCGGATCGGTCATCTTCGCCGCCAACTTACGCACGACATCCGGTTCGATGGTGGTGTCCGAGTCGACGTTGACCACCAGGTCACCGGCTGACCGGCGGATCGCCGCGACCTGTGCCTTGCGCTTCCCGACGTTGTGGGGGAGCAGCAGAAAGGTGAACCGCGCGTCGCCGGCGTAGGTGTCGTAAACGGGCTCCAGGCGGTCGCGATTTGTGGAGCCGTCGTCGACGAGGTAGACCCGCAGCTCACCCTGGTAGTCCTGTGCCGCGACCGAACGCAGGCACGCTGCCAGGGTCAGCGGGTCCTCGTGGTAACAGGGGATAATCACGTCCACACTCGGCAGACTGTCGCAGGGGTCTGCGTGGTGCGTGGTAGTCGGCCGGTACGCGCGCCGGGCATAAAACGTCTTCGCGCCCTGATAACCAATGGCGAGGGTGGCATAGGACGAGGGGACGATCATGTTGGCGGTGGAGAGAATGCTCACCGCGGTCGACATCAGGACCTCCGGAGGGTGTCAGACCGGCCTGCTGATCGGCGAATGGACGGACGGGGCGGGAAGCGGCTGGAAGACAAACCCGTACTCATGCAGCGCCGGAATCAGCCGGCGGAGCGCTATGACTGTCCGTTCACGCAGCCCGGTGCGGCTGCCACTCGGCCACTCATCCGCCGGACACCCGCCACGCAGAAGAATGACTCCGCCCGGCCGGATGCACGTCAGCACCGTCTCGACGATCACATTCGCGCCGGGACGTGACCAGTCGCGCGGATCCACCGACCAGTTCAGGGGCTCCAGTCCGAACAGCGCCGCCGCCCGGGCCTCGCCGGTCCAGGCGCCGTACGGCGCTCGCAGGTAATGCACGCAGGCCTGCGGGCAAACGGTCCTGATGACTTTGTTCGCGTCGGATATCTCCCGTCGAACCTCGCCCGGCTCGCATCGGGACAGGTCTCGGTGGGTCATGGTGTGGTTGGCCAGGCCATGGCCTTCCGTGGCGATTCTCCGGATCAATTCGGGATGCTTGGCCGCATACTCCCCGATCACGCAGAAGGTGGCGACTACCCGGTGCTCCGCGAGCACATCGAGTACCTGCGGTGTGCAAAAAGGGTTCGGTTCGTCATCGAACGTCAAAAAAATGTCTCGGCTGCCCTCTTCGATTCGGATCTTGCGGCTGTCGATCTGGCCGGGTTCGGACTCCAGCCGCAGCGGGGTGGAGATGCTGACCGGGGCCCGGGAGCGGATCGTCATCGTCGCGGTGGCGATGAGTGTCCCGGCGTGCGCGCGCAGGGCCGCTGCAGTGCGGCGTGCCTCGGTCCGCCGGTCGTCGTAGGCCTGCGGGCACGTGGTCGTTCCCGTGGTGGTCGATGCCACGGTCTGTCCGTCCGGCAACTCCGCTCGATCTCCTTCGCTCGCTGTCCCGATGAATCAGGTGGGGCTGGGTCGGGCAAAAATATAGCTTATTCAAAATAATCAGATTATTTAGCGACCGATTGGCCGCCGAGGGCGACCGCCGCATCGACGAGGACCTGGCCGCGATCGTGGCCGGGAACAATATCGGGCCTGGTCAGCGCCACCGACAGCCGGCTGCGGCGATCAACCCGGACGCTCCGCTGGTCAGTTCCAGCGACCGGGACCACTGTAACGTGCGTTTTTCCAGGTTCCGGCGACGCCGTAGCTCCTTGGCCCGGATGCAGTGCGTCACGAACGCTGAGAGGAGTCTGTGAAGTTGACCCCGATTTCTTACACATATGAGCTCTTAATGCTACAGCAACACCCCTCGGCGTGTTGGCGGCGACACGCCGATAAAACCGCCGGCTTGAGCTGAAGGTAAC
>NZ_CAAAFS010000248.1:0-12966 GCF_900634755.1 Protofrankia symbiont of Coriaria myrtifolia | reverse complement strand
GCCGGCCTGCCGCTCGTGGAACGGGGGCGAGGGGATCTGCTGCTGCGGCAGGTTAAGCGATCTTGGTATGCCTGGCGTGGCCGGGCGGTGGAACCGCTGATTCGGGAGGCTCTGCTGCGTATGGCGCCGGAACTCGGCTGGCCCGAGGTGGAGGCCGTCGGTGGCTGGTGGAACCGGCAGAACAACCCCGAGATCGACGTGGTCGGCGCTGACCGGGAGGGGGCTGCGAACCGGATAATCTTTGCCGGCAGTATCAAATGGCAGTCGACGCAGCCGTTCGACCAGCACGACTATGCCGCGCTGGTGCGTGATGTCACCGCGGTACCGGGCTTTGACACGTCGACCGAACTTCTCGCCATCAGCCGGACGGGTACTGTCGCCGGTGTTCCCGCCCATTCCATCGGCACAGAAGATCTTCTGACAGCGTGGAGATCTCTCCCGCGAAACGGGCACCCCGCGTAGGCAGCCGCGTCCCCGAGGACCGGAGCAGCCGTCGTCTCCGTCGGACCGGGGCGGTTCATTCCGTGACGGACGGCTGGCGGGCGAGGTGGATCAGGATGGTGGTGCGGGCGGTGGCGAGGTGGCCGCGGCCGGGTGGGGTGGCGAAGAACTGGTCGGGTTCCAGTTTGAAGCCGTGTTCACGCGCCACCACGGGCGAGGTGGGGGTGAGCAGCAGCCGGGCGCCGCTGGTCATGATTTCGCTGACGACGCGGGCGAGGGATCGGCGCTGGCCGGTGAGGATCGGCGCGGCGTCACCGCAGAGCACGAGCGCGTGCCGGCCGAGCGCGCCGGGGCTGGCGATGTCCTGCAGCAGGGTGGGGCCGTCGGCGAAGTTGACCTGCGTCGGCACCAGCGTGATCTGATCGCAGTCGTCGACGACCACCGCGTATCGCCCATCACCGAACGCCTCGGCGGCGGCCCGCAGGTCGGTGTCTTTGAGGACGGTCCCGGTGACGACCCGGACACCGCCGTCGTCCCCGATGAGGCTGGGCAGCGGTGAGCGGGGCGGGGCGATGGCCAGGACGCCGACACCGGCCCGCCGCAGCCCGCGGGTGACGACCGCCGCCGCGGTCGTCCGTCCGGAGCCGGCCGGGCCGGAGACGAGCAGCAGGTGCGGCCCGGCGTCGAAGAGGTCCAGGCCCACGACGTCCACGTCCGGGCCGCCCACGCCGAGCGGCAGCCAGGTGCCCGACGGAGCCGGGTCGGGCAGCCGGAGCGCGTCGACGGTGACGTGGGCCGGCAGCGGGGGGAACGGGCGTGGCAGCCCGGCCGCCGTGTGCTGGTCGGTTGTCATGGGCGGGCCGACGACAGGTGGCCTCGCTGCGAGCGGTCCCGCCGCGGCCGTCCCCGGTATGGCCGGCCGCGCCGTGACCGGCCCGGTCACGGCGGCCGTGGCCAGGCCCGCCGCGGACAGCCGGGTGGTCACCTGGTCGATGAAGGTGTCGGCGTCGACGGACGGGCGGCAGATCTGGATCTGGGCGCCGCTCGCGGCGTCCGCGGCCCGGCCGGGTACGGCCGGCGGGCTGGCCACCCCCGACGGCAGGTGCGCCCGGCGCAGCTCCTCCTTGCCGAACGGCAGGAGCAGGCGCCGGGTGAACAGGGCCGCCACCTTGCTGGTGAGCAGTTCCTGGCCACCGAGCGGTACGACATGCACGCCCAGCGGCGGCCCGGCGACGATCGTCTCGCGCAGCGTGGTCAGCAGCGACGTCTCCAGGAAGGTGGGGTCGCCGCGGTTTTCGAACCGCTCCCAGCCGTCGACGATGACGACGATCCACGGATCCCGCCGCCCGGCGGTCGTCACAGCGCCGCCCGACCGTCCGATCTGGCGGCGGGTGACCTCGTCACGTAGCCAGGTGACGAACCGGCGGATGCGGTCGGGCTCACCGCCGGCGATCACCGCGCCGCAGTGCGGCAGCCCGGCGTAGGTGGCCAGCCCCGCCGGCTGGTGCTCGATGACGTACACCTGAGCCTCGTCCGGCCGCAGGCGGGACGCCAGGCTGGTGATCAGCGTGCGGGCCAGCGTCGTGCGGCCCTGCTGCGGCCCGCCGGCGGCCAGCAGCCGGTCGCTGCCGGCCAGATCGAGCACGGCCGGTGGCTGGGCCTGGGCGTCGGGGGAGTCGATCAGACCGTACGGGACGGCCGTCGCGGCCGGTTCGTCGTCGCCCCAGGCCGTCGCAAGATCGTCCAGGGTCAGGTCCGCGGGCAGCGGCGGCAGCAGCGGCCGGAACGGCGCCGGGCGGCCCAGCCGGTGCGCGGCGGCCTCGACCGCGCGGACGGTCAGCGTCTGGTCGGTGGTCGCGCCGCCGTGGTCGGCCTGTTCCTCGGGGCGGGCGGTGCCGAGCGCGGTCCAGCCCACGATCCGGATCCGGGCGGGCGGGGCGCCACCGGCGGGCGGCGGGTCACCCAGGTAGCCGGACTGGAACACCCGCGGGGTCCGGGTCTCGTCCTTCGTGCACAGGATCATGCCACGGCCCCGCAGCCGGCCCGGGATGGTCGCGGCGTCCGATACGCCCAGGACCTCGACGCTGTCGGCCGGCTCGTTCTGCCGGAGCGTGATCCGCAGGTCGATGTTGTTCTTCAGCTCGGCCGACAGCTTGCCCTGCAGCGACTGGGTGGCCAGCACCAGGTGCATGCCGAGCGACCTGCCCTTGGCCGCGACGTTGACCAGCGCCCGCAGGAAGTCCGGGGACGTCTCCAGCACCCGCGCGAACTCGTCGAAGATCATCACGAGGCGGGGCAGAGCGGGCAGCCCGGGTGCGGAACGCCGGGCGGCCCAGTATTCGTCGATCTCCCCGCCGTACCGGGCGAGCAGGGACTCCCGGCGGCGCACCTCCGCGCGCACCGAGGCGAGCACCCGCTCGGCGGCGGCCTCGTCGAAGACGTCCGCGGAGGTCTCACCGGTGGAGCGGATGAGCCCGACGACGTGCGGGCAGCGTTCGAACGGCAGGAACGCGCTGCCGCCCTTGAAGTCGACGAGGACGAGGTTCAGCTCGTCGGGGGCGTTGGCCAGCAGCAGGGAGGTGACGAGTGTCTGCAGCAGGATGCTCTTGCCCGCGCCGGTGGCACCGCCGAGCATCGTGTGCGGTCCCTGTCCGGCGAGGTCGACGGTGACCGGCCCGTCCGCGTCCGCGCCGAGCGGCACCTGTGTGGTCGGCCCTGGCTGGTTCGCCCACAGGGCGAGCACGTCGTCCGCGGACGCCACACCCACGCCGACGAGGTCGAGGAAACGCACCGGGTAGGGGATGGCCGATTCGGCGCTGCCCAGTGACAGCCGGTCACGAAGCGGCGCGACGGCGCGGGCGAGCCGTTCGGCGTCGTCCGGGCTGGTGCCCTCGGCGCGGCCGACGCTGACCCGCTCGCCGCGATTGTGGGTGAGCTGGACGGCACCGGTGTCGTCGACCTGGCACTCGGCGCGGCACTCGTTCATCCCGTGCCGGTCGACGGCGATCACGTACACGCCGGCTTCCGGGCCGTCCCGCAGGATCGCCTTCATACCCGGCAGGTTGCGCAGCGCGAGCGCGCCGTCGAGCAGGACGACGACGTCCTCGGCGAAACGGACGGTGCCGGCGCCCCGGCGTTCGGCGGACCGGATGGTGATCAGATCTCGGAGCTCGGCGATGCGGCTGCTCCGGGTCTGTTCGGTGTTGCCGACCCAGCAGGGCACGGGGCCCGCGCTGTCGGCGGCGACGTGCGGCAGCCAGGTGGCCCACGCCAGGTGGTCACGACTGCCGGACGTGATCAGGACGATCCGGAGGTCGTCGGGGCTGCGGAGCACGCCGAGCTGGACAAGCAGCCAGCGGGCCAGGTCATCGGCCGGCCCGGACGCTCCGGTGACACCGAGGACACCCACGGTTCGCAGATCGACGGTCAGCGGCACGCCGTGCAGGGTGGGCTCCTCGAAACCGGTCCACCGTTGGCCGCGCAGGTCGATCGACGCGGGTTCGTCCGCGATGCCCACCCGCAGCCGCAGGCCGTCGGGGGAGTCCGCGTTGCGTGGCCACACCCGGCGGTCGGCTCCGGTCGCGGCGAGCGTGAGGTCGAGCCGGTCGGGCGCCCGCGCGCGGCGGATCTTCTCCTCGGCCGCCACGAGAGCGGTGATCCTGTCCAGCGCGGCCGCCTTCTCAGCCTCGAAGCGCCGGTTGTCGGCTGCTCGTTGCCCGCGGGCCACCAGTTGGGCGCCGAGAATGCTGACGGGACCGAGCAGGCACATCAGCAGGACGAGAGGGTTACGCAGGACCGCGAAGAGGACCGCGCCGGCGACGAGGGGTAACAGGGCGGGGATCCACAGGGCGCCCCGGGATGCGGCGTGACGGGACGGGGCCGACGGCAGCGTCAGCTCGGTGCGGCTGACGGCGGGTGTCGGCGCGAAGGCCCGGTCGAAGTCGAGACGGCCGTCCTGACCGCGGCTGGTCCGCAGCGGGGTCCGCGGCAGCGGCACCCACTCCATACGGTCGGTACCGGTCTCGAGGACGGCGCCGGCCGGGAGGGGAGCCGGGCCGGTCACGAGCGCGCCGTCGATCAGGGTGCCGTTGCTCGAGCCGAGGTCCTCGACGGTGACCGTGGCGTCCGAGGACACCGTGAGTGCCGCGTGCTGACGGGAGACCTCGTCACAGCCGAGCGCGACCTGGGTCTGCGGATCCCGTCCCAGCAGGTGGCGGCCTGGCGCGAGCCACACGATCAGGCCCGCGTCGTGACCGTCCCACACCCGTAGAGCACCGGCGACACCAGGTTGGACGGCGCGCGGACAAGGGCCCGGAGCACCGATACCGATCGTCGCGCCGTGCACCAGGGGGCTTTCGGCAACGCTCCCGGCGCGGTCGAGCGGCTGGTCGCCGACGAAGCAGCGGCGGCCGCCGACCGGCAGCGGCAGCGCGTCGAGCACGGAGCCGACCTCGGTCTCGGGAGCGGCCGATATCTCGACGTCGCGCCGGGTACCCGCGTCGGGGTCGTGCACACTCAGTCTGAGGATCATCTCCTGCTTCGCTCCCGTGCGCGTTCCACACCACCATCAGGCGACATCACTGCCGATGCCTCCATCACGCCTTTCGCGAAATCAGCCGGAATTGTTGGCAAATGTACTCGGCTGGTCTTTACGAACGCCAGCGGCCGGGAAGCCGGCCGCTGGCGCGGCCCAGCATGCCGGCCGACCGCCTGGCTTGGCCGTCGTGTCCAGCGTGGCATCTGAAAAGACGACACGATCGGCAAATCGGTGAACTGGGCCGGAGCGGCGCGGTGCGCCTCTGATGCGGGGCCCAACCGCCGAGTCCCGAGGCCGGTCGTATCCCGGTTGGCCGGGACGGCGACGTGGTGCAACCCCGCTGGCGCGTGTCAGCGTCGCGTTTCACGACCGGACAGTGCTCCCCTGTGGGCTACCGTCGGGTTTACGGTGGCGTAAACTTGATGATGTGACGACCATGATGCGGGTGAGTCCCGAGACCAGGGAGCGGGTGCTTCGGGTCGCCGCCGAGGACTTCGGCGGCGCCAGCGCCGACGAGACCGTGCGTCGGCTGCTGGACGAACACTGGCAGCGCAAGGCCGTCGCCGCGATGGACCGTTTCCGCGCGCAGGATCCGGGAGGCTGGGCCGAGTATCTGGCCGAGGGACGGGCGTGGAGCGCGGTGGACGCCCCGGTCGCCGACGAGGCGTGGGATGCCGACGAGGTGTGGGACGAGAGCGTGTGAGGGTGGGCGTCGCGCCCTGGGAGGTGTGGTGGCTCGACTTCGATCCCACCGAGGGGCGTGAGCAGGCCGGTCGGCGTCCGGCCCTGGTGGTGTCCTCGCGTTTTCACCTGGCGTTGACCGGCGGCGCGCTCGTCAGCGTCCTGCCGTTGACCACGCGGGAGCGGCCCGGCTGGATTCACCGGGTCCGGATCGACGTCCCCGGCAAGCGTGCCGGCTGGGTGATAACCGAGCAGGTCCGGACGGTCTCGGCCGGCCGGCTGACCGGCCGCGGCCCGCTCCACCGGCTGGACGCCGAACAGGTCGCCGAGGTGCGCACTGTCCTGGCCCAGATGATCGACCTCTGATGGGACGCCCGGAGCGCCGCCGCCGATCCGCGGAAACCTCAGAAGAGGTGGGGCGGGGGCTGTCAGGCAACCGATAGTGACGTAGCTCAATTGGTCGTGGGAATGTGCTCTGCGAAGCATGGTGGCCCGCCGGCGGTATGGCGACCGACCAGCCCGTCACCGGTCGGCGACATCGACGCCGGGCATACAGCGACGGGGGAGCGATGAGCATTGTCTCCAGACCGGAGATCCCATCTTCTGAGCCGGATGTTGCCTCATTTCCGTCCCGTGACCTGGCGGCACTGCGTTTCCGTGAGCGGTTGAGAGGTTATTTCTCGACCAGGGTGACCGACGACTTCCAGGCCGGATTCGCCCGGGGTCACTCCGCGCGGACGTCGGTCCGCATCGATCTCACGGTCGACTTCGACGACGCCGATGCGCTGCTGCGTGACCAGAGCACGCCGGGCCGCCCGTCGGGAAGCGTGCGGGTGCCGATCCTGTCGAGCACGGCGCTGACGATCGAGGACGGCGAGTGCGTCCTCAGCGAACCCGACCCCGATCGGGTCGAGACCTGGCACGCGCGGTACCGTCTGCTGCTCGTCGCCGACGACGGTGGACGCTACATCCTCGAGGGCTTCAAGGTACTGCACGATCATCCGGGGCTCGACGCGTGGTCCGACACGACCACCCTCAACCTGACGCTGCGCACGGACGACGGGCGGACACTCGGGGCGGGCCGTGCCAGGTCCGCGTGGCGCGGCCCGCTGCGGGCGCTTCGCCTGGCCCGGCGGGTCCGGGCGCCGTGGGCGATCGAGGTGCGCGGTGTCACCGACGCCGGCCGCCGCCGGGAGTACGAGCTGGCCGCCCTGAAGCTGCTCGCCAGGCACCTGCGGCGGATCTACGGCGGCCCGCTGGACGAGGCCCGGCGCTTCCCCGCCGCCACGGCCCACCGGCCGGCCGGCCCCAGGCGGCGGGCGCTGCGCCTGCCGGAGCCCGAGGTTCGCTGGTGCGGCGAGGGCGGTCGCTGGCACGAGGGCGCCGAGGTGGGCGCCGACGGCTGGCTGCGCCTGATCCGCTACCGGGGCGGGGAGAAGGGGCCGGTGCTGCTCGCCGCCGGGTTCGCCATGTCCACCGGAGCCTTCGTCACCGACGCGATCCGCACGAACCTGACCGAGTTCCTGGTCGAGCACGGCTACGACGTCTGGCTGTTCGACTACCGTGCGTCCATCGACCTGCCGTCCTCGACCACCCAGTTCACCATCGACGCCATCGCCACCGAGGACTGGCCGACCGCGGTCGCGGAGGTCCGGCGGGTGACCGGGGCAGCCGACGTCCAGGCGTACGGGCACTGTGTGGGCTCCGGGTCGCTGCTGATGGCGCTGGCGGCCGGCAAGCTGCCCGACGTCCGCTCGGTGGTCTGCGCCCAGTTTCCGCTGCATCTGGTCACGTCACGGCTGAACAGGCTCAAGATCGCCCTACGTGTCAGTGAGCTGCTCACCGCCGCCGGTCTCAGGCTGGTCCGGCCGGCCCGCCGGTTCACCCTGCCGAACGCCGCCGTCGACCTGGCGTTACGCGCGCTGCCGATGGCCCCGTCGGAGCGGTGCGGCCAGGCGCTGTGCCGCTGGATCAACGCCATCTTCGGCTGCACCCACCGGCACGCCCAGCTCAACCAGGCCACCCACGAGGCGCTGCACGGCATGTTCGGCGTCGGCAACATCGCCTCGCTGCGGCACCTGGCGTCGATGATGCGGGCGGGCCGGGCCGTCGACGCCGCGGGCGGCGACGTCTACACCCGTGATCCGCGGTTCCTGCGGCTGCCCATCCACCTCCTGCAGGGGACGGAGAACTACATCTTCCTGCCGGAGGGGAGCGCGCGGACCCTGCGCTGGCTGCGCGACGCCAACGGCCCGGAGCTTTACAGCCGCAGCATCCTGCCCGGTTACGCGCACCTGGACGCGGTCATCGGCCAGAACGCCGACCGGGACGTCTACCCGCTCATCCTCCAGCACCTGGAAGCATCCGCCGAGGTTTTGACGGCCCCCGCCGAGGTCGAGCTGTCACGGTGACCGGGCCCGTCGCGGCGGTGACCGGGTCAGGCTCCTGGCGGTATCTGCCGGGCGGCGCGGGTGCGTATCGCTTTCAGGTCGAGCTCGGCGGCGGTCCGCAGCGCGGCCGCGCGCAGGCCCTCGGCGCGTTCCCGGTCGCCGTCGCAGCCCCGGGCGGTCAGCACGAGCGCGTACTCCGTCTGGGTGAGCGCGACGAACGGCACGGAGCCCATCGTCTGGTGCCGCTCCAGAGCCGCCTCGAAGTGTGCGCAGGCGGCGTCCCAGCGGCCGAGTGTCCCGGCGAGCACCCCGAGGTGGTGGGTGACCGCACCGAGGAAACCCGCCAGACCCAGGGTGGCGTTGTGCCGGGCGAAGGGGAGGACGAGGTCGTAGAGCCGGCCCGCCCACTCCTGCTCCCCGACCGCGGTCGCGGCCTGGATGAACGCGACGATGGTGGCCCACCACGAGTAGTTCTCGTCCAGTCTGGCCGGCGCGTCCGGGGAGAGCCGGCCCAGTAGTTGACGGACCTGGTCGTCGGCGCCGGACTCCGCGCCCAGCCAGGCTCGCATCGCCGGCCAGATCTGGATGTGTGACTGGAGGGTGGCGATGTCGTCGATGAGCGAGCGGGTGTCGGCGAGGCGTCCCTGCAGCCACAGCATCGGGAGCGCCTGGCCGATGGGGATCAGGTCGATCTGCGAGTGGCCGAGCTGGCGCAGGTGGGCCTGCAGCTCACCGGCCAGCCGTTGGGCGTGCCCGTAGCGTCCCTCGATGGTGGCGACGACCACGTTCCACATGGTCGCGATCCGCAGGAACTCGGGATGGCGCAGTTCGCGGGCGAGGTCGGTGAGAGTGGCGGCGGTGTCGGCGGCCAGCTCGAACTCCCCTCGCCGGAACCGTGCGGACATCTTGATCCGCAGTCCGTCCAGGAGCAGCTCGTGGTTGCCGAGTTCCTCGCCCAGCCGCAGGATCTCGGCGGCGTCGACAAGCTGCTCGTCGACGTCGCGGGGGCCGTCCAGCGCCCAGCAGCGGTGGCGCAGCACGGTGGCCAGGGTGGCGAGGTCCCGCACCCGCCGGGCCATGGCGATCGCCTCCCGGCAGAGGGCGACCCGTTCGGCGTACGGGCGCTCGTGGTGTATCCAGTGGGCGAGCCGGCCCAGGGCCCTGGCCCGCGCCGGACTGTCGGCGGTGCCCAGACGCTGCAGCGCCTCCTCCAGCAGTGCCCGGCCCTGTGGGTCGGGGCTGACCGCCGGGGGCAGCACGCCGCCGTAGCCGAAGGCGGCGCGGGTGAACAGGTCGGTGGAGTCACTGCTACGGGCGGCGGCGGCCGCCTCGAGGAAACGGGCGTCCCGGGCCGGGTACTCCCCGGCCCGCCCGTGGGCGTCGCCCAGGGCGAGCAGCAGTTCGGCGCGCAGCCCGCCGCCGTTGCGGTCCAGCACGTCCAGCGCGCGGCGGTAGTGCAGCACCGCGCCGTCGAAGGCGGCCTCCGCCAGGGCCCGGTCGCCGGCGAGCCGCGCGTAGTGGACGGCCCGGTCGGCGACGGCCGGGTCCGCGGACGCCCAGTAGTGGTGGGCGAGCTCGGCGTGGGCGCTGGCCTGGCGGTCCTGGAAGGCGTCCCCGATCCGGCGGTGCAGCCGGGCGGCCCGGGTGAGGCCCAGGTTGTCCCGCAGGAAGCGGCGGACGACCGAGTGCGAGAAGACGTACCGGGCGGCCTGGTCGTGGTCCTCGTGCACCAGACCGGCCTGCTGCGCCTCGTCGAGGAGGTCGAGCAGGCGCATCTCGTCGATCCTGGTCGCGGTGCTGAGGATGTCCACGTCGAACTCGTGGCCGATCACGGAGGCGACGTCCAGCGCGGCGGCGCACTCCCGGGACAGCCGGCTCAGCCGCCAGCGCACCAGATCCCGCACGGTCTCGGGGATCTCGACCTGGGACGGGGCCGGCGGCCCCGACAGGTCCGCCAGGTGTGCCGGCAGCGGCCGGTCCGGCTGAAGGGGCCCCGTGGGGGTCAGCGGGGCCGGCAGCGGGTTCGGCGGTGCTGGCAGGCCCGCCGGCACCGCCGGGTCCGCTGACGGGGCCCGGCCGGATGCCGGGAGAGGAGCGGGGAACAACGTCCCCATGTCCACCAGGTGGCGCATCATCTCCGTGAGGAAGAACGGGTTGCCCGCGGTGTCCGCCCGCAGTTCGCGGGCCAGCGCGAGGTCGGGCCCGGACAGCCCGCCGCCGGTGATCCGCCCGAGCAGTGCCACGGTCTCGTCGTCGTCGAGGCCGTCGACGGTGATCCGCCGGCAGCCGACGTCCCGGACCAGCCGGGGCAGGAAGTCGCTGAGCTCCCCGTGGTCGGTGCTGCGGTAGGTGGCCACCACGAGCAGCGGGGTGGCCCGCAGCGCCCGCGTGATGTGCTGTAACAGCAGCAGGGAGGAGCGGTCCGCCCACTGCAGGTCGTCGAGGACGGTCAGCACGGGGCGACGGGCGGCCATCGTGCCCAGCCAGCCGTCGATGGCCTCGAACAGGCGGAACCGTTCGGCCTCGGCGTTGCCCGGCAGCGGGGTGCCGACGACGCCGATGCGCTTGGCGACCTCGGGGAACAGCCGGGAGATCTCGTCGGCGTGCTCGCTGAACTCGGCGCGCAGCACGGACCGCGGGCAGGTGCGGGAGTATTCGCTCAACGCCTCCCGGTAGGCCTGGTAGGGAGCGAGGACGTCCTCGTCCCAGCGGCCGTAGAGCACCAGTCCGCCGTCGTCGAGCGCGATCCGGGCGATCCGGGCGGCCAGCGTGGTCTTCCCGATGCCGGGCTCCCCGCTGACCAGGGCGAGTACCCGGTGCCCGGAGCGGGCCCGCTCCCAGCTTTCCCGCAGGGCCCGCAGCTCGGTCACCCGGCCGACGAAGGCGGCGTCCGCCATGCTGGCCAGCCAGCCGAGGTGGGAGCCGGCGGAATGCTCGCTGTCGCTGTCGCTGTCGCTGTCGGCGTCGTCATCGGCGTCAGTGCCGGCGGCCGTCTCGTCGCACATCCCGGCCGAGGCGGACGCGTCGGGGGCTCGCAGCGGCGGGAAGGTGTTCTGCAGGCCGGGTACGGCCAGCTGCCAGATCCGCTGGGTCTGGTCGAAGTCCTTCAGCCAGTGCTCGCCGAGGTAGCGCATGTCGAGGCCGTCGGGCAGGGCGTCCTCGACGAGCGAGTGGGTGATCTCCGACAGCAGGATCTGCCCGCCGTGCCCGGCGGCGCACAGCCGGGCCGCCCGGTGTACCCCGAGCCCGACGAACCGGCCGGTCCACGCGGTCGGCTCGGTGGTGTGGAGGCCCATCCGGACGCGGACCCGGGCGCCGGCCGGCCACTGGTGCGCCGCCAGCGCGCGCTGGGCGGCGACCGCCGCCGCCACGGCATCCTTGGAGGTACGGAACGCGACGAAGAACGAATCGCCCTGGGTGTCGATCTCCCGGCCGTTGTTGGCGGCGAAGGCCTGCCGTTGCAGGCGCTGGCAGGCGGCCAGGATGTCGCCGTAGCGTTCCCCGTGCCGGCGTACCAGCCGGGTCGAGCCCTCGATGTCGGTGAACAGCAGCGTCACCGTGCCCGTGGCGGACGGTTCGCCCGACAGCGGATCGGTCAGCATGTTCTGGTCGACGAGGGAGCCGGGGGTGACCAGGCGTATCCGCGGTCCAGGTTCCACGGCGGCCTCGTCCGTACCGCCCGGCTGGTCGGCAGCCCCGGAGGTGTTGGTGACGGCCACATCGCACCCCTCGGTTCCCCGGGCTCTCCGACGAGACGGAGAAGTCATGATCATGATGGCTTTGGTCCACTGGATACTCACGGGTGAAACCCGGTGGGGAAGCCCGCACAGGGATATCAAAACACCTGCCAGGGTCGTGCACGCGACAACGGGTCGCCCATGTCCGGAAGCGTCGCGGGGGATTGCCGGACGTCGCGGTTTGCTCACGGTCGACGGGCGATCGTGACTCACTTCCTTCGGGTGATCGGACGGATGCTGTCAGTCGTCATCCTCCCGGCAGGCCGGCCGAACGCCTCGACGTGCGGCCGGTGAAGCGGCCCGCGGGGGCCGTGGGGGCCGTGGCCGGGCCGGTCCCGATTCCGGGGGATTCGGACGATCCCGGGCCGGGCCGGCCGGAGCGCTCATCCCGGGTGTGGCGGATGATGTGACCGAACGGACGGGAAAGGTGTGACGTGACGCGCCGAGTGCGTCCTTGACCCCCGGGTTGGTCCTCCCTACTGTCCGGTCCACGGTCGGAAGTTGACATAACATTAACTGTCTAGCTGACGGTGAAGGTTGAAGCTCGCCGATCGTCACCCGTTCCATCCGCTCGGTGCAGCCTTCCCTGCCGCACCGGCCGGCTGGGGCACGCCCCCCCGTCCGCCCATCGATGCCGCTGGAGGACCGACACCGCATGGCAGCTCCACAGAACTACCTGGCGGTGATAAAGGTCGTCGGGATCGGCGGTGGCGGTGTGAACGCCGTCAACCGCATGATCGAGGTCGGTCTCAAGGGCGTCGAGTTCATCGCGATCAACACCGACGCCCAGGCTCTGCTCATGAGCGACGCCGACGTCAAGCTCGACGTCGGCCGTGAACTCACCCGCGGCCTCGGCGCCGGCGCGGATCCGGAGGTCGGCCGGCAGGCGGCCGAGGACCACCGGGAAGAGATCGAGGAAGTCCTCAAGGGCGCCGACATGGTGTTCGTCACAGCCGGGGAGGGCGGTGGCACGGGCACCGGCGGCGCGCCGGTGGTGGCCAACGTCGCCCGGTCCCTGGGCGCCCTGACGATCGGTGTCGTCACCCGTCCATTCACCTTCGAGGGACGTCGCCGCGCCACCCAGGCCGAAGCCGGGATCGACGCGTTGCGCAACGAGGTCGACACCCTCATCGTCATCCCGAACGACCGGCTGCTGGCGATGACCGACCGTGACATCAGC
>NZ_CAAAFS010000247.1:0-16370 GCF_900634755.1 Protofrankia symbiont of Coriaria myrtifolia | reverse complement strand
GGTACGGGCGGGCCCGGTGACGGCGGCACCGGCAGCGGGCGGGCCGGCGGTGAGCGGGCCGGCCGCCGCGCGGCGGCGCGAGGAGCTGTGGCGCAACCTCGCAGACGTCCGTGCGCGGATCGCCGCGGCGGCCACCGCGGCGGGGCGCCAGGCCGACGAGCTCACCCTCATCGCAGTGAGCAAGAACTGGCCGGCGTCGGACGTCGTCCTGCTCGCAGGGTCCGGCGTCACGCATTTCGCGGAGAACCGCGAACAGGAGGCCCGGGCGAAGGTGGCGGCTGTGACAAAGTACCTCGTCGCCCACGAGTCCTGTCGCGAACTTGACAGCGAGGTTTCGTCCGCGTGGCGGCCATCGGCACCGCAGACCGCCCCCGAGGGGGACGACGGCCAGCCGCCTCGGCCGGATCCGGCGGCCGCGCCGGCAGCCGGCCCCGGAGCGTCCTTCGGATCATGGCCCTGTTGGCATTTTGTCGGCCAACTCCAGCGCAACAAGGCCCGCCCGGTGGCCCGGTGGGCCGGCTGGGTGCAGTCGGTCGACCGGGCGCCACTGGTGAACGCGCTGGCCGCCGGGGCTCTCGCGCACGACCGGGAGATCGTCGTGTGCCTCCAGGTGTCGCTGGACCCGCCCGGGTGCGACACCGGTCGCGGTGGTGCCCGCCCAGCCGACGTCCTCGCTCTCGGCGACCTCGTGGCCGCCAGTCGCGGCCTTGTCCTCGCCGGGGTGATGGGGGTCGCGCCGCGTGGTCTGCCGGCCCGGCCGGCCTTCGCGCGGCTGCGTGAGGTTTCGTGGATGCTTCGTCGAGAGCACCCGGAGGCGTCGGTGATCAGTGCCGGCATGTCGGCGGACTTCCCCGACGCGGTGGCCGAAGGCGCGACACACCTTCGCATCGGGACGGCTTTGTTCGGTCCACGGCGCGCTGTCCCTTAGAGTCGCGCTCATGGGTGTGGCGCGCAGGGCGATGGTCTACCTCGGTCTGGCCGAGGAGGATGAAAACTACCTCGAGGAAGACGAGTACGACGACGCCGGTCGTGACGATCGTCGCGATGTCGGTGAGCCTGTGCCCGCCGAGCGGTCGGTCCGTCGGATAGATGCGCGTGAGGAGCCGCCTGCGATGCCGAGACGTCCCCCGGTGGAACAGCTCCGGCCAACCGGTCCGGTGCCGATGCGCCGACCGTCGGCGATCGAGGAGCCATCAGCGTACCGGATCACCACTCTGCAACCGCGAAGCTACAATGAGGCGCGGCAGATAGGCGAGGAGTTCCGCGACGGGACTCCGGTTATCATGAATCTGACCGAGATGGACGATGTTGACGCCAAGCGGCTGGTCGACTTCGCCGCCGGCTTGGTGTTCGGCCTGCGCGGATCGATCGAGAAGGTCACCAACAAGGTGTTCCTGCTCTCGCCGCACAACATCGAGGTCACCGAGACCGACAAGCGGCGCATCCGTGAGGGTGGCTTCTACAACCAGTCATGATCATATTTCAGCTGTTACCGGACATAGGTCCCCGCAGGTACAGGAGAGCTCGCCATCAGCACACTGGGTGACGTGATCTCCGCGCTCCTGCTGGTCTACCTACTGTTGCTGTTCGCTCGCGTAGTGATAGATCTAGTGGTCTCCCTGAGCCGTACTTTTCGTCCCACTGGAGTCCTCGTACTAGTCTTTGAGTCCGTGTACACCGTCACCGATCCCCCGCTGAGATTCGTGCGGCGGTTCGTCCCACCCCTTCGGGTCGGTAACGTGGCATTTGACCTCGGATTTTTATTGATCTTAGTTGTGATCTGGGTCTTGCGGAGACTCGCGGATGGGCTGTGACGAAGTCGCGCACGTGGCGAATGCGCGCGGCAGACTGCCGCTGGACCGCCCTCTCCGGGGAACGGCGATGCCGCATCATGAGGAGGCGACGTGGCTCTGACACCGCAGGACGTACAGAACAAGGTCTTCAGTCCAACCCGGTTCCGCACCGGCTACAACGAGGACGAGGTTGACGCTTTCCTCGACGACGTCGAGAGCGAGCTCACCCGCCTGTTGGACGAGAACACCGACCTACGCCGGCAACTTGACGAAGCCCGCCGCACGGGCGGCGGTGGTTCCGGTGTACCCGCTCAGGTGCTGGAGGAAAACCAGCAGCTGCGCAGGCAGCTGGAGGAAACCCGGCGCCAGGTCGCACAGGCGCAGGCACAGACAGCCCAGGCGGTGCAGGCCGCGCAGGCGGCGGCCCGCGAACGTCCCGCCGCGCAGCCGGCGGCGGCGACCACGGTCATCCCGGCCGTGTCCCCGGCGGGCGCGGCCCCGGCCCGCACCGGCAACAGCCAGCTGGACGCCGAGATCGAACAGCGCGTGGCCCGTACCCTCGTGCTCGCCCAGCGCACTGCGGACGAGGCGCTGCGAGAGGCCCGTAACGAGTCGGAGCGGGCCCGCCGCGAAGCCCGTGCCGATGCCGACCGCATCATCGGTGAGGCCCGCGCGCACGTCGCCGAACAGCTCGGTGGCCTGGAGGACGACAAGCGTCGCCTGGAAGGCCAGGTCGAACAGCTGCGGGCCTTCGAGCGCGAGTACCGGACCAGGCTGCGCGCCTACCTGGAGATGCAGTTGCGCGACCTGGACGGCATGCCAACACAGCCGGCCGTCGGGTCCGGTGGGCCGTCTCGTCCGCCGCTGAACCCCGGCACCGGTTCCCCGCCTCCGCCGCCTCCGCCGGTCGGGATCAGCGCCAACTCGCCGGCAGGGGCATCCGCCCAGTCCTCGCCCTTCCCGACCGCTTCGCCCCTGGGCGCGGGCGCGATGGCACGCGGGAACGACAACGGCGGGGTACGCGCACCCGACGTGGAGGCAGCCGCCCGTCGGGACCCTTCCGGGTTGCAGGACTTCTAGGAGCCCGCAGGCCCACGGTGGTGCCGCGGTGTGGCAGCGCGCGCCCGGTTGCAGGGTGTGTCCAGGGGGCCGCAGGCTCTTGGAGTTCCCCGGCCCTGGCGGTTTTCAGGGCCCGGAGTTCCCCAGATTCTGGAGTTCCCGAGATCCTGGGGTTCGACGTTGCCGGGGTTCTGCCAGCCTGACTCAGGTCATCGGGTGCGCAGGCCCGCCTGGTAGATCCTCACCTGTGCGGGGGCTGGTACCCCGACGACACCACCTGCCGCGTCGTCGCCGACGGGACGCCCGGCCACGGTGTCATGGACCGTCCCCTGGCGGACCAGCGACTGGCGGACCGCTACCTTGTGGACCGCTACCTTGTGGACCACTCCCCGGTGGGCCTGTCCCGCGGAGCCGGTGTTTCCGTGCCGCCACCGCCGGGTTGTCACCGCTGGGTTGTCACCAGAGGGCCGGCCACCGAGGGGAAAATCGGCTTCTGGACACCGGTTGCCCGTTCCGCCCGCGCGGACGCCAGTTTTTCAGGCCGGGGGACGTCGCATTTTCCGTCGTCCCGTCGGTAGCAGCCTGGCCAGGAGCCGTGACGGGCCGCCGGGAACCGACAGGAGATCGTCAGAAAATATTAGAAAATATCGGAAAAGGCGCTGGATGCATCCATCATCCCGGTGTACCGGTCATGTGAACCTCCGGATCCACAATGTCCGTTCCACGAAATTCGTTCCGGTGATGTCAGTCATGACCACCGTCCGGCCATGACCGTTCTCAGCGGTGCTCTTGTCCTGCTGTCGGCCGCGCTGCTGGGCGCGGGGGTCCTGGGCAGTACCGGTTTCGTCTATGCCTCGATCGTGATCGGCCTGCTGGCGGCGGCACTGCTGCCGCTGGGAGCGCGCAGACCGTCCCGACGCCCGCCGGCAGGCCGGGACACCCACTGAGTCTCCCGGCCTGAAACACTCCCGGCGAAGCCTGCCCGCGGCTCCTGCCCGCGACCTGTCAGCCGGCTGTGCCCGCCGTGCCCCTCGCCGGTCGCAGCCAGAACGTCAGCCCGAGATCCGGCGCGTGCTGGCCGGCCTCGTCCGTGCCCTGCTCCGTGTTCTGGCCCGCGTGCTGGCCGGTGGGGCCGGCGCCCTCGGCGAACGTCACGGCAAGGACCTCGGCGGCCACGGTGGACGCGTGCTCCCGCAGGGCCTGGGCGGTCTGCGGCGTGTCCGCCGTCCAGCGGACGTCGACCCGGTCGGTGATGTCCAGACCGGCGGCCTTGCGGGCCTCCTGCAGGACCCGCACCACGTCCCGGGCGACACCGGCCCGCCGCAGCTCGGGGGTGATCTCCAGGTCGAGGGCCACGGACAGCCCCGACTCCGAGGTCACGGCCCATCCCTGCCGCGGGGTCTCGGAGATGATGAGATCGTCACCGGCGAGCTCGATCCGTTCGCCGCCCACCTCGACAGTGAGCCGGCCGTCCACCGGCCGGCCCGCCGCGGAGACGGCCGCCGCGATCACCGGGGTCCGCTTGCCGAACCGACGGCCCAGCGTCCGGAAGTTCGGTTTCACTGTGACGTCGACCACGTCGGCCGCCGCGGCCTCGACGGTGGCGACGTTGAGCTCCTCGGCGATCTGGGCGCGCAGGTCTGCGGAGAGCCCGGCGAACTCGGGGGCGGCCACCACGGCGCGGGCCAGCGGCTGGCGGGTCCGCACACCGCTGCCCGCCCGGGCCGCCCGGCCGAGCTCCACCACCCGCCGCACCAGGTCCATCCGGGTGGCGAGCCCCGCGTCCACGAGATCGGGCCGCGGAGTCGGCCAGTCGGCGAGGTGGACCGAGTCCGGGGCGTCCGCCCGCACACCGGCGGCCAGCTTCGACCACAGCGTGTCGGTGAGGAACGGGATGAAGGGGGCCAGCAGCCGGGTCAGGCCGTCCAGGCAGGTGTAGAGGGTCTCCAGAGCGTCCGGGTCGGCCTCCCAGAACCGCCGCCGGGAGCGGCGCACGTACCAGTTGGACAGCTCGTCGATGAAGCGGGTCAGGCGGCGCCCGGCCCGCAGCGCGTCGAACCCGTCCAGCGCCTCGGTGACCTCGATGATCGTGGCGTGCAGTTCGGAGAGCGCCCACCGGTCGAGCACCGGGCGGGCCGGTGGCTCGGCGGTGGGCGTACGCCCCGGCGCCCAGCCCGCGGCGTTCGCGTACAGGACGAAGAACGACGCGGTGTTCCAGTAGGTCAGCAGCACCTTGCGGACGATGTCCTCAAGCGCCTCGTGGCCGACCCGGCGGTCCGACCACGGCGAGCCGGCCGCGAGCATCAGCCAGCGCACTGCGTCCGCGCCGTGCCGTTCGAACAGCTCGAACGGGTCGAGGACGTTGCCCAGATGCTTGCTCATCTTGCGGCCCTCGGAGTCGAGGAGAAGGCCGAGACAGAGCACGGTCTCGTACGACGAGCGGTCGAACACCAGCGTCCCGATGGCCATCAGGGTGTAGAACCAGCCGCGGGTCTGGTCGATGGCCTCGCAGATGTACTGCGCCGGGTACTGGGCCGCGAACTCCTCGCGGTTGCGGTGCGGCGCGCCCCACTGGGCGAACGGCATCGCCCCGCTGTCGTACCAGACGTCGATCACGTCCGGGACCCGGCGCGCCACCGCCGAGCAGTCCGGGCAGGCGATCGTGACCTCGTCGACGAACGGCCGGTGCGGGTCGAGCCCGGACAGGTCACGCCCGGCCAGGGAGGACAGCTCCAGCAGCGACCCGACACAGGTCAGATGCGCCGGGTCGGCGGTGCAGCGCCAGATCGGCAGCGGCGTGCCCCAGTAGCGGTTACGCGACAGCGCCCAGTCGACATTGCCTCGTAGCCACTCCCCGTAACGGCCGTGCTTGATCCGCGGGGGGTGCCAGTCGGTGCGCTCGTTCTCCGCCAGCAGCCGGTCGGCGATCGCGGTCGTCCGGATGTACCAGGACGGCAGCGGGTAGTAGATCAGCGGGGTGTGGCAGCGCCAGCAGTGTGGGTAGCTGTGAGCGTAGCCCTCGGCCCGCCACAGCACCCCGCGGGCACGCAGGTCGTCGACGAGAGGTGCGTCCGCGTCCTTGAAGAACAGCCCGCCGACCAGCGGGACACCGGCGACGAACCGGCCGTCACGGCCCACCGGGTTGACCACGGGCAGCCCGTGGGCGCGGGCGACGGCGAGGTCCTCGGCGCCGAAGGCCGGGGCCTGGTGGACCAGCCCGGTGCCGTCGGTCGTGGTGACATAGTCGGCGAGGACCACCGAGTGCGCGGCCGCCGCCGTCACCGCGGCCTGGCCGGCAGCCCGGCCGGCGGTATGGCCAGTGGCCGTGGCCGGGGCGGCGAAGTCCGCCGCCGGCAGCAGCTCGAACGGGCGGTCATAGGTCACCCCCGCCAGCTGCGCGCCGCGGACCGTCTGGACGATCTCGGCGTCCGGGCCCACCGCGGCGGCGAGCAGCGGCTCGGCCACCAGCACCAGCTCGCCTTCGCGCCCGCCAGCGGAGGTCCGGGCGACCACGTAGGTGACGTCCGGATGCACGGCGACCGCGGTGTTCGACACCAGCGTCCACGGGGTGGTCGTCCAGACCAGCAGGCTTACCCCCGCCTCGGCGAGCGGCCCGGAGGTCACCGGGAAGCGGACGTACACCGACGGGTCGACCACGTCCTCGTACCCCTGGGAGACCTCGTGGTCGGACAGAGGTGTCTCGTCACGTGGGCAGTACGGGGTGACCCGGTGATCCTCGACGAGCAGCCCCCTGTCGAAGATCTGCCTGAGCGACCACCAGACGCTCTCGATGTAGGGGGTGTCCATGGTGCGGTAGGCGTTGTCCAGATCGCACCAGTAGGCCATCCGCTCGGTCATCCGGGAGAAGTCGGCGACGTGGCGCAGCACCGACTCGCGGCAGCGGGCGTTGAACTCGGCGATGCCGAAGTCCTCGATGTCGCTCTTGCTGGTGAAGCCCAGCTCCTTTTCCACGGCGAGTTCGACGGGCAGGCCGTGACAGTCCCAACCGGCGCGGCGCGGGACGTGGAAGCCGCGCATCGTGCGGAAGCGGGGGAAGAGGTCCTTGAACACGCGCGCCTCGACGTGATGGGTGCCCGGCCTGCCGTTGGCGGTCGGGGGACCCTCGTAGAAGACCCACTGCGGGCCGTTGGCGGTCGCGTCCAGGGAGCGCTCGAAGACCTTCAGGTCCTTCCAGCGCTGGAGCATGTCGCGTTCGAGGGCGGGCAGGTCGACCTGGGTCGACAGCGGCGGGAACACCGGCGCGGGCTGGGCGTGCCCGGCTGGCCGGGCGGCTGGGGCATGCCCGGTGAGCTGGGTGGACGGGGTGTGCTCGGTGGGTTGGTTCGGCTCGGTGGGTCGGGTCGGCATGGGCAGATCTCCGTCGGGTTCGGGCTCCAACGGAGGGACGACACCCCGCGGTACCCGGCGTTCGCCGGGGCGCGGTGGCACCGCGGTACCACCCTCCTTGCCTCCCGGGACGCCGGTGTGGCGGCCCGGACAGACCACTCGTCGCGCGCGGTGCCGGATCTACTGGGGGCGCGGGCCCTGTTCTCCCGGCGGCTCAGGGGTGATCTTCGCAGCGCGCTGGCCGCCGGGCTCGCACCGTCCCCGGCTCGCTGGACGCCGTCCTGAGGCCGGTCGTCCCTGGCTGCGCCCGCCGCTACTCGTCCCGTCAACGCCGTCCGCTGTACCAAGCGTAGTGGATGGGACGGAGCATTCGGTGGGCCCCCGGCATCCGGAGCCGGGATCCCGGGCCGACCACCTCGGCCGGCTCGGGTGGCCGCCTGGCCCGGCCGCCGGCCCGTAGGTGAAAACCGCTGTGGCAGCAACGATTTCCACCTACAGCCGTGGAAGCCGTAGGTAGAAATCGCTGTGGGGATGACGGTTTCTACCTACGGCCGGCTACGGCCGGGGTCTCCGTCCACGGCAGGTGCGCGCGGGGCGGCGCGAGGGCGACGGTCATGGTGCGTTCCGGGTCTGAAGGCGCTGCCCGTAGAGTGGGGCAGGTGTGGGAGAGGGCGTCCACGGGCGGGACCGGTGGGATGTGACGGCCGAGGTGGAAAACGGGAGGATCATCCCGGACCTGGATGATCCCGCTGGTCCGGATTTCGACGTGTCGTCGGCCCATGAGGAGAGCCACATCAGCGGGAGCCGTACCGGCGGCGAGCCGTATCGGGTGTGCCGGTCGCCACGCGCGGTGGCCACGGTGGCCGGTGCCGGTCTTGTGATCCTCGCCATCGACGTGGTCACGAAGATCGCCGCTGTGGCGAGCCTGTCGGACCGGGCACCGATCGAGCTGCTTCCCGGCGTACTCGACCTACGGCTGACGCGTAACCCGGGGGCCGCGTTCAGTATCGCTGGTGGCGCGACCGTACTGTTCAGCATCGTCGCCCTGGTGGTTGTCGTGATCATCGTCCGCACTGCCCGGACGCTGACGTCGCTGTCGTGGGCGGTCGTGCTCGGCCTGCTGCTCGGTGGGGCCCTGGGCAACCTCAGCGATCGGATCTTCCGCGCGCCGGCGCCGCTGCGCGGGCACGTCGTGGACTGGATCCACCTGCACAACTGGCCGGTGTTCAACATCGCCGACTCGGCGATCGTGATCGGTGGGGCGGTCGCGGTCATCCTGGCGGCCTTCGGTACCGCTCTGGACAGCCAGCCCGCCCCGCGGGACGGCCAGCCGAACCCGGACGGGCCGGCGGGCCCCGACGGCCGGCCCGCGACAGACATCGACGACCGCGATGGACAGTAACGCAACCGGCAATACGGCCGGTAACGAAGCCGGTGACGCGGCCGGCGGCGAAACCGGCCAGGTGGCCGTGGCAGGGGGCGGTGTGGGGGACAGGCGTGCGCTCCCGGTTCCCGACGGGCTGGACGGGCTGCGCCTGGACGCGGTGATCGCGCGGATGTTCGGGCTGTCCCGGACGGCCGCGGCCCAGCTCGTCGACGACGGCCAGGCCAGCGTGGACGGAACCGTACGCGGCCGCTCCGACCGGGTCGGTGCCGGGGAGTGGCTCGACGTGCGGCTGCCACCCCCGCCGAATCCGGTCCGGGTGGCGGCCGAGCCGGTACCCGGCCTGCTGGTGATCCATGACGATGACGACATCGTGGTGGTCAGCAAGCCGATCGGGGTGGCTGCCCATCCCGCGCCCGGCTTCACCGGCCCGACCGTGATCGGTGGGCTTGCCGCCGCGGGCTACCGCGTCGCGACCAGCGGCGCCGCGGAACGCCAGGGCGTTGTCCACCGTCTCGACGTCGGCACGACAGGCATCATGGTCGTCGCGAAAAGTGAGCGCGCCTACACCGCGTTGAAACGGGCTTTCCGGGACCGCGAGGTCGAAAAGATCTACCGTGCTCTGGTGCAGGGGCATCCTGATCCGTCCAGCGGCACGGTGGACGCGCCGATCGACCGTCACCCGCGTAAGCCCGGCCTGTTTGCCGTGGTGGCGGGTGGAAAACCCAGCGTCACCCACTATGACACC
Organism: Protofrankia symbiont of Coriaria myrtifolia; assembly: GCF_900634755.1. NCBI lineage: Bacteria > Bacillati > Actinomycetota > Actinomycetes > Frankiales > Frankiaceae > Protofrankia > Protofrankia symbiont of Coriaria myrtifolia. The sequence goes on along the minus strand of NZ_CAAAFS010000247.1, from coordinate 7,039 downwards.
GAAGAGGCCTTCCGAGCCGCGTCGCTGCTGTCGGTGCGTCTGGAGACCGGGCGGACCCATCAGATCCGGGTGCACATGTCGGCGTTGCGGCATCCCTGCGTCGGCGATCTCGCCTACGGCGCTGATCCGGTTCTCGCCGGCCGGCTCGGGCTGGCCCGGCAGTGGCTGCATGCCGCTCAGCTGTCCTTCGCTCATCCCGCGGATGGGCGGAAGGTGACGTTCACCAGTCCCGACCCACCTGATCTCGCGGAGGCGGTAGCCGTTCTTCGGCGGCAGTCGTGACTGTCACCGGTCGTCCGACGATCGTGTTCCGGGCGGTGCGACGCCGGTGCGCCAGAGCCCGGTTCACCAGGGTTCGGTTCACCAGGGTTCGGTTCACCAGGGTCCGGACAGCGGCCAGGGGCGGGGTCGAAGCGACGGGCCGGACGGCTGCCGAAGGCCAGGACAGGGCCAGCGCCCCGATCACGATCATGGCTGGGGGTGGGGCCACCGGCCATGCGGGGAAGCCACGGGCGGGACGGGCCGTGGTGGGCGCGGCACGGCGTGCGCTCGTTGGCCTCGACCGTCTGGACGAACGTGTGTTGCCGGTCGCGGGCCGAATCCTGGACGGGTTCACCGCCCGGGCCTCGCGTCTGCGAACTGTCGCCCTGGGCGTCCATGGGCTGCCGGGCAGCCTGGTGGTGCCGGGCAGCCGGGTGGTGACGGGCAGCCTGGCCACGCCGGGTGTACGCACGGATGATCCGGCCAGCGGCGATGGTGGTGACGATGACACGTCCACCAGGTCGCGCAGCGACAGAGTTACATCGTACGGTGATGGACGTGACCCGGTCGGCAACGCTACTGCAAGCCGAGCTGTCGTGGCCGCTGGGCGAAGCGCGGCGTGGCGTGGGACCGCCGAGCCGCGGGACACAGCCGCCGCTGCCGGCCCGGCCGGCATGGCTGCCGCTGGTGGCTCAGCCGGCATGGCTACCGCTGTCGGCTCGGCCGGCACAGCCGACACGATCGCCGCTGGTGGCCTGGCCCGGCGGGGCCTTCGTGGCCGGTCCGTCATCGAACGGAGCGTGCGGATGACAGTGCTGGGCGTAGTTTCGGTGATCGGAGTGAGCGCGATCGCGGCCTTGGCGCGCGGCCCGGCCGGCGGACGTGATCTTGGGCAGCTCGGCCTGCCGCGGATGGCGGTACCCGTGCTGAGACAGCAGGTGGATCCGGTCGCCGGGCCGGCCCGCGCACTGTCGGGCGCCCCTGTCACTGACACCGCCCCCGGTGTCGTCCCTGGCGCCGACGCTGCCACCGCCTCGCCCATGGTCGCGGGCCCGGTCCCCGTCCCCGCTCCGATCGCGGTCCCCACGCGGGTCGAGGAGATGCCGGCGGCCGCCATTCTGGTGGGCCTGGGACAGCGGGAGGCGGTGGCGGGCTGCCTGACGGCGGCGCGGACACGGCTGGCCGCCGCGGCCCGGCGGGACGAGCTGCCCGGCGGCCACCCCGACACCTACCCCGACACCTACGGGGTCGTCAGTTTTCCGGGGTACCGGACGCCGGAGCAGGCCCTCGACCTGCTCCGGGACCTGCGGACCGTGCGCGTGTTCTTCCGGGTTCCCCCTGACGGCACGGCACTGTCCGCGGACGTCCGTGACCCGCTCGCCGACATCCGGACCGCCTTCGCACGCGCCGCGGCCGCCCAGGCCGACACCGCCGACACCGCCGACGTGGCCGACGTGGCCGCTGTCGATGTGGGTACCGCCGATGCGGGTGGCATCGGCGACGCCGACGCCCGGGAGCGCGCCGCGGACGAGGCGGTGGCGCTCCGTGACTCCTGCGCCTGCCTGTACGGGGCGGTCGTGGCCGCCCCGGCGTGGCGGCTGGCAGCCCTCGCCGACACCGAGCCGGTCCGGCTGGTGGACGTCGCGGCGGCGGATGTCCCCGCTGGGCCAGCCGTGTTCGTGCCGCTGCGCCCCGAACAGCGGTGACCTGAGCAGTGGTGATCTGGACAGTGGCGACCTGGACAGTGGCTGGCAGCAGTGGTTGACCCGAACAGCGGTGAACGGTGGCCGGGCGGGCGACGTGAGCAGCGGTGAAGGTGGCTGAGCAGCGGTGACGCGGTGACGACGGCGGTAACGGTGACGACGGCGGCGCGGACGTGGTGGGCACGGGCCGTTCTCGCGCTCCTCGTCGCCGTACTGATCGCGGATACGCCGGAGCATGACGCCGCCGGTGGGGCCGGGGTAGCCGACGGGGCCGCCCGGGTGGCCCATGCCACCCAGGTCGCCGACACCGCCGCGGCTGGCGCCGGCACCGCCGCGGCGAGATCCGGCGCCGCCCGCCCGGATACCGGCACCGCCGGCCTCGCAGCCCGGGCTGACCGTGCTCTCGACATCAGCTCCGCTGACCGTGCTCTCGACGCCGGCTCCGACGCCGTCGCGCAGACACCGGTCACGCTGGAGCGCGGGAGCGCCCCGTACTCGTTGATCGTCCAGGCGCGGCATGACGGCGAGGGGGTGGCGGAGGTCACCACCCGGGCCCCCGGGGTCGACTGGGCGGTCCCGGGCGCGGAGTCCGCGGTGCTCGCGATCACAGTGGACGGCACGCCCGCGACCGACCTCGTCGTGCCCGCCGCGCATCCGATCACCAGGCGGGTTCAGCTCGGGCGGCTGCGGGCCGGCGCCCACACCCTCACGATCACGCTGGACGGGCAGGCGTCCAGCGCCGGCGCGCGGACGGTGGTGATCGATGAGCTGTCGGTGTCGGCGGTGGCACCTATGACGCCCGGAGCGCCGGATCCGCTCGCGTACGCTCCGATCCTCTACGGACGGTCACTGCCGGAGTCCGGTGGGTTCTTCCAGAACAATCACACCGACACCCCGCTGCTCGCCTGGCACACCCAGGCGCCGGTGGCCGGCCGGCCGGGCCACACGGTGCTGGAGTACAGTGTCATGTTCAGCAACGAGGACGGCGGCACCGGTGACGATCCCGGGTACCTGCAGGCACGCTGGGGACGCCAGACCGACATCGAGTGGGTGTACCGGGTCGAGTTCGACGCGGCCGGGTCCGTGGTGCCGGGGTCGGCGGTCTATCAGGGCCCCAACCATGTGACGCTGCCGTTCACCGGCCGCTATGAGAACGGCCATCCCGTGCTGCGGACGTGCACGGGCAACAACATGGTGTGTGCCGTGATCGCCGGAGCCGGAGCCGGAGCCGGAGGTGGCGCCGGCGGTATGCGGTTCTTCCTCGCCGCCGATCACGAGCTTGCCGCGGGCGAGGCGCGGGAACAGATGATGGACGCCGCGGGGTGGACCTACCAGCTGTCCGCGGCCGAGGCGCGCCGCGAGGAGAAGATCGAGCCGGTGGCGTCCGCGTACACACCCGCACTGTCCGACCTGCGGAACTACCTGTACATCGTGATCCGCAAGACCACCTCCGTTCCGGTCGTTCCGGTCGCCTCGGTCGCGCCGGCCCTGGCCTGGGTCGGCACCACGGTCGGGGTCCGGCTCGCGGGTGATCCGGACGTCCTCTACCGATCGGACCACATGATCTCTGGTTGGTCCGTGCAGCAGGACGGCGCGGTCGCCACCGCGGTGGAGCTGCCCCCGGGCACGAAGCTCGCCGACATCGCCACGCTCGAGGTGTTGCGGGCCCCGGCTGGTGTGGTCGACCCGGGCTCGACGGTGACGGTCACCGGCGTCGAACGGGCGATCATGCTGGATGCCGACGGGCTGCCCGCGCCCGGGTCGCTGACCTGGTCGGGCAGGGTCACGCTCACAGCGTCCGAGCCGGACGCTGTTCTGGTGCGCCCATGAGGACACGGATCGCGGCGACGGATGTCGCGACGCTGAGCGGTGACACGGCGTCCGGGCCGGGCGCTGTTCTGGCGCGCCGCTGACGCCGGGCTGCCGGCATGCCCGTTGCCCAGGCTTGTCGGGCCCGTGTCCGGGCCCGGGCTTCGTACCTGGGGCCGCTGGCGTGCTCGTTGCCCGTACCGCTGGCGTGCCCTGTTGTGGCCGGGTCGCTGTTGTGCGGTGGCCCGGCCGTGGCAGGTGCGCCGTGCTGCCAGCCGTATCCGGGCCGGGTGCCGTGCCGGTGCCTCGCCTGGCGCCAGGCTGCTGCCGTGCGCTCCGCCACCACGCTCCGTCGACCGGAGTGAGTGCCGACCGGAGTGAGTGCCGACCGGAGCGGGCCGTCGACGGCCGCCGGGGCCGGACCGGCGGCCGTGGCGCGTGTCGATGCCGGCACGCGTGGCCCGGCCGGGGCGAGGCGGGTACGCGAGGGTAACAGCCACAATATTTCGGGCAGCAATATACGCGATATGGCCGCTGTCCGGCCGGCGACATTTCGGCCTGCCGTCGTGTACGCTCCGTACGAATACGATTCCACGCGACGGGCCAATCATGTCCGTATCGCGACAGCTGATACTTGCGCTTGTGATCAATGTCACTTGCACGAGGAAATTCGGCTCGATTCAAGGATCTCTCAAGAATTTTTCCCAGTGCGATCGCCCAAGCTCGGTACAGCGGCCACCCGGGAAGATCGGAGGCCGCGAGGTCACGTTTCTTCCGCGACGTCGGGAGGCCCGGGCCACCGGGTTACCAGAAGGAGGGATCGCTGGTGGTTTCAGTCCTGCACAACAGTCCGGACGGCGAAGAAAGCACTGTCGAACCCGCGGCGTACTGGGCCCTTCCCAACCAGCTCATCCCCGACCAGGGAAACCGGCGGCCGATCTCCCAGGACTCCGACGGGATTTCGTTGGAGGCAGCCCGGGAAAGCGAGCCGCTGACCCTCGAGCAGCACACCGCGCTTCTTGCCCGGCGACGGCTGCTCGCCGAACAGGGAGACGATCCGGAAGCCACCCGGCGGCACCACGCCCGCGGCAAGCTCACCGCCCGCGAACGCATCGAGCAGCTGCTGGACGCGGATTCCTTCACCGAACTCGACCTGTTCGCCCAGCACCGGGCCACCGGTTTCGGAATGGAGCGTTCCCACCCCTCCGGCGACGGGGTGGTCACCGGATTCGGCACGGTGGACGGTCGCAGCGTGGTTGTCTTCGCGCATGACGCCCGGGTCCGCGGCGGCGCGCTCGGCGAGACGTTCGCAGCAAAGATCCACCAGGTGCTGGACCTGGCCGAGTCGATCGGCGCGCCGGTCATCGGCCTCAACGACGGCGGTGGCGCGCGGATCCAGGAGGGTGTCGCGGCGCTCGCCGGTTTCGGTGGGCTTTTCGCGCGTAACGTCCGTCTTTCCGGGGTCGTCCCCCAGATCAGTGTCGTTCTTGGGTCCTGCGCCGGTGGCGCGGTGTACTCCCCGGCACTGACGGACTTCATCTTCATGACCCGCGACACCGCGAACATGTTCATCACCGGGCCGGATGTCGTGCGCTCGGTGACCGGTGAGGACGTCTCCCAGGCCGAACTCGGCGGAGCGCAGGTCCATGCCGAACGCACCGGTGTCGCGAGTTTCCTCGCCGACGACGAGGAGACCTGCCTGGACGAGGTCCGCTACCTGCTCTCCTTCCTGCCGTCGAACAACAACGAGGCACCGCCGGTGGTCGCGTCGTCCGACGACCCCGACCGCCGGTGCCCGGAGCTGCTGCGGATCGTGCCGCCGAACGAGCGGACGCCGTACGACATCCGGGCCGTCATCGAGGAGATCGTGGACGACGGCGAGTACCTGGAGGTGCAGGCGCACTGGGCCCGCAACATCGTGTGCGTCCTGGCCCGGTTCGACGGGCGGGTCGTCGGGATAGTGGGGAACCAGCCGATGGTGCTGGCCGGCGTGCTCGACATCGACGCCTCGGAGAAAGCGGCGCGATTCGTCCGTATGTGTGACGCGTACAATATCCCGCTGGTCACGCTGGTCGACGTACCTGGTTTCCTGCCCGGGGTCGACCAGGAGCACAATGCCATCATCCGTCGGGGCGCCAAGCTTTTGTACGCCTATTGCGAGGCGACCGTGCCGCGGATTCAGGTTATTCTTCGCAAGGCGTTCGGCGGCGCCTACATCGTCATGGACTCCAAATCGATCGGCTCCGACCTGTCGTTCGCGTGGCCGGTCAACCAGACCGCGGTCATGGGCGCGGAAGGGGCCGCGAACATCATATTTCGCAAGGAGCTGGCGGCGGCGGACGACCCCGACCAGCTGCGCGCGGAACTCACGAAGAAGTACAGCGACGCGCTGCTGCATCCCTATGCCGCCGCCGAGCGGGGTCATGTCGACGACGTCATCGACCCGGCCGACACCCGCCGGATGATCGTCCGTGGGCTGGCCTTTCTGCGGACCAAGCGGCACGTACAGCAGATTCGCAAACACCCCAACGAGCCGCTGTAGACGTCCGCACCGCCGATGGGACGCCGGACGGCCGGTGGCGTTGCCCCGTCCGCCGGCGGAGCCGTCCCGGGGCATCGGCCGGGAGAGCCGGCCGCGGACGCTGTTCCGGAACGGCGGGACAGGCGACGAAACCGACGGCGAAGCGGCAGCAGGACCGGCGGGACCAGGGACTGGGAGCAGGGAGGAGTGACGGTGCCACAGAGTCCGCGGAGCCTGCGCGCGGAACCGTCCGGGGTCCGGATCCCGCCGGCGGGGGCGGTCACCGTCCCGCCACGGCCGCCGCTGCCCGACACGGCGGACGAGCCGGCAGCCGCGACGATCGCCGTGACCCGGGGTCGCCCCACCAGCGAGGAACTCGCCGCCGTCCTGATCGCGCTGCGGGCGGTGACGGCCGCCGCCGCGGCGGCCCCGGCCAGACCCGCGAGCCGGGAGCGGCCATGGTCCAACGAGCAGCCTGTCGTAGCGCGCACGGTGCCCGGTGCCTGGGGGCCCGGCCCGCGCGTGGTAACCGGGCCGCCCGTGCCCGGCCGCCGCGGCGCGGCCGCCGGCCACCTCAGCGGCGCACCCGCCAACCGATCGGAAGGGAGAACCCCGAGATGACCCGGATCCCCGGTACAGCCACGGTCCACCGCCCCGACACGAAAGTTTCCCGTGCGGAAGTTGCCCGTGCGGAAGCCCTCGGCGCGCAGGTTTCACAGGCACCGGCCTTCGGGGCGGGGCAGAC
>NZ_CAAAFS010000246.1:0-12841 GCF_900634755.1 Protofrankia symbiont of Coriaria myrtifolia | reverse complement strand
GTACCGGGTACCCGTTGTCTGGCCATGTTCCCCGGGCAGGGCTCCCAGCGGCCCGGCATGGCGGCCGACCTCGTCAGGCGCTACCCGGACACCGCGGGCCAGATCTTCGCAATGGCGGACGACGTCCTCGGCCTCCCGCTGACGAAGCTGTGCGTGTCGGGCTCGGCGGAGGAGCTGCGCCGCACGGACGTGACCCAGCCCGCGATCGCCGCGACCAGCCTGGCCGTGCTCGAGGTGCTGCGGGCCGGTGGTTTCGAGGCGTCCGGCGTCGCGGGGCACAGCCTCGGCGAGTATGCGGCGCTCGCCGCCGCCGGGGTGCTCGACGCGCAGTCCGTGCTGCGCCTGGTGCGCCGCCGCGGCGAGCTCATGGCCGAGGTCGGCAGCCGTACCCCGGGCGCGATGGCGGCGGTCATCGGGCTGCCGGCCGAGCGGGTCGAGGCGTTGTGCCGGGACGTCACCGGCACCGGCGTCGTGGAGATCGCCAACTACAACGACCCCGGGCAGACGGTCGTTTCGGGCCTGACGGAGGCGGTCGCGCACATCGAGACGCTGGCGGCGCGGGCCGGCGCGGAACGGATCGTGCGGCTCGATGTCGGCGCGCCCTTCCACTGCTCCCTGATGCGCGACATCGAGGCCGAGTTCGGCGTCGAGCTCGACCGGCACGTGTTCGCCGAACCGCAACTGCCGGTGCTCAGCGCGGTCACCAGCAGCTACGTCCGACGGGCGGAGGAGGTGCGTCTGCTGCTGCGACGGCAGCTCGTCGAACCGGTCCGATGGGTCGACACCGTGCGACGGGCCGTGGCGGACGGTCACAACCTGCTCGTCGAGGTCGGGCCGGGCCGGGTCCTGACGGGATTCGCCAAGCGGATCGTTCCGGACGTCCGGGCGCTGGGGACCGCCCGTCCCCAGGCGATCGACGCGCTGCTCGCCACCGCCGGCCAGGGCGCATCGCGGCCGGCGGTCCCCGCATAGCACACCGGCTGTGGCAGGCCGGTGTTCCCTCCCCGATCACGGTGTTCCGCGGCCAGGGGGCCGGGCGGGAAACGAGAAAGGCACTGCCATCGCGACCGGGTGTCTCCCCGGTGCCGCGATTCGACGCTACTGGATCACGAATTTCCGGCCGGCCCGGAACGGATCCGCCCGGCCTGACCGACGTTCTGGCTCCGCGGGAGGCCGAGGCCCGAAAGACCCGGTCCGTTCAACTAAAAATTTCATGTCGATACATACCTGTTATGACCATTTTCGGCCGTATCGACCCGCACTGTGTCACAGCCGCCAGCGCATCTCGATCCGCTGCGCGATCCGAGTGAAAGGAAGGACAGTCCCATGACCGACACCGCCGCCTTCTCCACCGCTGTCCAGGAGGCTGTCGCCGACGCCCTCGGCCTGGACGAGACCGAGGTTTCCCAGTCGTCCACCCTGATCGGGGATCTCGGCGCGGAATCGATCGACCTGCTGGACATCCTTTTCCGTATCGAGCGGAAGACCGGCGTGAAGATCCAGGCAGCCGACATAGGCAACCACATCCAGGGCGGTATCCCGGACTCGGAGTTCGGCGACGAGAACGAGATCATCACCCCGGTCGGCCTGGCCCAGCTGAAGAAGGTCATGCCACAGATCGACGCCGAGGAACTGGCCGGAAAGCTCCCGGCTGACCAGGTGATGAGCCTGTTCACCGTGCAGAACCTCGTCGACCTGGCGGTCCTGCGCGCCACGGTCACGGTGAGCGCCTGAGCGCTCCGGCGCCGGATTCCGGTGGCAGGGCTCGGCATCTGGAGGCTCCGGCACCGGGATTCCGCCGTGGTCACCCCGTCCGGGTGACCACGGCGGGGGATGACCCCGGCGGGGCCGCGCGCCGCGCCCTGTCGCGCATCCGTCGACACACCGGCGGCGAGCACCGGTAACGGACCGGCGGCAACGAAGACCGGCGGCGAACACCCACGCCCACCGGCGGCACCGACCCGCGGCGCCGACCGGCGGTACGGATCGACGGCACCGATCGACGACCAGCGACACCGGCCGACGTGGCCGGCCGGCCGCAACGACAGGAAGGGAAGCGACGTGACAAAGCTGGCAGGGCAGGTCGCCCTTGTCACGGGGGCGTCCCGCGGCATCGGCCGCGCGATCGCCCTGGCGCTCGCGGACGACGGCGCGCACGTCGCCGTGAACTACCGGTCCCGTGCCGACGAGGCGCAGGCCGTCGTCGAGGAGATCGAGAAGGCCGGTGGGAAGGCCGTCGCGCTCGCCGCCGACGTCGCGGACCCCGAGCAGGCCGGCACGCTGGTGGAGCGGGCCCGCGCCGAACTGGGCGGGCTGCACATCCTCGTGAACAACGCGGGGATCACCCGGGACGGACTGATCTACACCATGGCGCCGGCGGACTGGCTCGAGGTCATGCGGGTCAACTTCGGCGGGGTCTTCAACTGCACACAGGCCGTGATGGGTCACTTCATGGCGGAACGCGCCGGAGCCATCATCAACATCTCCTCGGTGATGGGCGAGCGGGCCTGGACCGGCGAGTCCGCGTACGCGGCATCCAAGGGGGCGATCAACGCCTTCACCCGCAACTGCGCGCTGGAGCTGGCCCGCTTCAAGGTGCGGGTCAACGCCGTGCTCCCGGGCTTCGTCCCCACCGATCTTGTCGGCGGGCTGCTGGCCAGGGACGGCGGGAAGGCCATCAAACGGCGCATCCCCCTGCGGGAGTTCGCCACCCCCGAACAGGTCGCCCGGGTGGTGGCCTTCGTCGCCGGGCCCGACGCCGAGTACATGACCGGGGAACTGCTGCGCGTGGACGGCGGGGCCGCGGCCGTGCTCGGTACCGGCCGTCCCGACTGAGGCACCCGGGACTTCGGGGGCCCCGGCAGTCCGGGCCCGCCGGCGGCGCGGAGGGAACACGACCGCGCTCCCCGCGGGCGGGCGGGCCGGCAGCCGACAGGCGCGTGAACCGACAGGAAGGCAGGCGCGGCCGATGCGCTTTCATCTCATTGACCGGATCGACTCCTGGGAGTCGAACCGGCGGATCGTCGGGCGCAAGGTGACGTCCGGCACGGAGCAGTTCTGGCGAGCCGGCCTCACCGGGCCGGTCATGCCGCCGCCGCTGGTACTCGAGGCCCTCTGCCAGGCGGGCACCTGGCTGGTGATGATGAGCAGCGGGCACCGTAAACGGGCCGCGCTGCTGTCCGTGGGCGAGGTGTCGTTCCTCGGCGACGTCACACCCGGTGACGTGCTGCTGCTCGACGGCACGGTCGTGTCGATCTCGGACGAGGTCGCCGTCCTGGACGGGACGGTCAGCGTCGGCGAGCGCACCGTGCTCACCGCGACATCCATCATGTGTGCCCTCATCGACGCCGAGCGGCTGGACGACCCGGTCGTCACGGCCCGGATGGCCGACCAGCTGACTTCGGCGGTGAGCGCACCGTGAGGCGCGTGGCGATCACCGGCGTGGGCGCGGTCACCCCGGTCGGCAACGACGCGGCCACCACCTGGACGAACCTCGTCGCCGGCCGCAGCGGGGTGGGCCGGCTGACCACCTTCGACACCTCGACATTCTCGGTCCGCATCGGCGGGCAGGTCCGGGACTTCAACCTGCGCGATCTCGTTCCCGAGGCCGCCGGCTGGCGGCACCTGTCGCGGGCCGGCGGGTTCGGGCTGGTGGCGGCGGTGGAGGCGTTGCGCGAAGCCAAGGTCACCCCCGCCACCTACGACCCCGACGAGTGTGGCGTCGCGATGGGCGGCAGCGTCGGACGCCCGGAGCTCCAGCAGGTCGTGGACATCGGCTACCTGCGGGAACGCACCGACAACCGGGAGATCTTCCGGCATCCGCCCGGCGACGTGCTGCTGCGTGACCAGAACGTGCCGGTCGCCGCGATAGCGCGGCTGGCCGCCTGCACCGGGCCGATGGTCAGCGTCAGCACCGCCTGCTCCGGGTCGGGGAACGCCATCGGGGAGGCGTTCCGGCACATCCAGGACGGTGACGCGACGCTCATGCTCGCCGGCGGCTTCGACGCCCTGACCACCTGGATGGACCTGCTGGGCTTCAGCCTGCTCGGCGCGCTGACCGACCGTTACAACGACGACCCGACGCGGGCCTCGCGCCCGTTCGACGCCGACCGGTCGGGCTTCGTCATCGGGGAGGGCGCGGTCGTCGTCGTGCTGGAGGAGCTGTCCGCGGCCAGGGCGCGCGGGGCGCCGATCCTCGCCGAGCTCCTCGGCTACAGCTCGACCCTGAACGCCTACCGGATCACCGACTCGCCGCCGGACGGGCGCGGCGCCATCCAGGTGATGGCCCAGGCGCTGGCCGAGTCCGGGCTCGGGCCCGCCGACATCGACTACGTCGTCGCGCACGGGACGGGCACCCCGGGCAACGACGCCTCCGAGACGACGGCGATCAAGGAGGTGTTCGGCGCCGACGCCCACCGCATCGTGGTGAGCTCGCCGAAGTCGATGACCGGCCATCTCACCTCGGCCAGCGCCGCGCTGAACCTGCTCGTCGCGCTCGGTGCCATCCAGCACTCGGTCGTCCCGCCGACGGTGAACCTCGACACCGCGGATCCCAGGCTCGACCTCGACTACGTCCCGCTGGTGGCCCGGCCGATGCCGGTGTCGGGTGTCATGGTCAACGCGTTCGCGTTCGGCGGGACCAACACCTGCCTGGTGGTCGGCACCCCCAAGGAGGAATCATGACCGGCGCCGACATCGGCTCGGAACCGCTGCCGACAGCCTTCGACCGGCTCGTCCAGCTTGAGCACGGCCGGCAGGCGGTAGCCGTACGTAACGTTTCTGGGACGCTGGATGTCTTCGACAGCCACTTCCCGCGCTTCCCCGTGCTGCCGGGCATGCTGCTCTTCGAGAGCATGGTGGCTCTGGCCGGGGTGGTCCTGGCCGCGCCGGGGGAACGCTGGCGGCTGTCCGGGGCGCGGGTGGTGCGCTTCCGCCACTTCGTCCGGCCCGGCGACCAGGCGGAGATCACTGTGCGGGTCCTCGACCGCGGTCAGCAGACCGCCCGGTGCACCGCCTCGGTCACCGGCGACGGGCGTCCCGTCGCCTCCGCCCGGGCGCTGGACCTGCTGCGGGAACCGTCGATGCTGGCGGCGACGGTATGAGCGGGCAGCACGCGAGAAAAGTCGTGATCACCGGGATCGGGCTGCTCACGGCACTCGGTGAGGGCGTCCAGGACACCTGGGACGGGATACTGGCAGGCCGCGGCGGCGTGGCGCCCCTGCGCGGGTACGACCCGTCGTCGTTGCGCACCCAGCTGGGCGCCCAACTGGTGGACTTCGACCCCAGGCGGTACGTCAGCCGCCGGACGCTGCGCAAGATGACCCCCAACGACGAGATCGCGATGGTGGGTGCCGTCCTCGCGCTGCGTGACGCCGGCCTGGAGGACCAGCGGCCCTTCGGCGAGCGGGCCGGTCTCTTCGTCGGCGGCAACAAGGAGCTCTCCCGGCCGGAGGGGGTGGTGGCCGGGGCGCTGGCCGCCCGCGCCGACGACGGCCGCGCCGACTATCACCGACTCGGCCGGGTCGCCTCCTCCACACTGACACCGCTGTTCTACGTCGAGGGGCTGCAGGCGGCGTCGCTGTTCTACATCTCCGAGGCGTACGGCTTCCTCGGCCCCAACGCCTACTTCGCGGGCACGGCCGAGGCGGGGGCGAGCGCGGTGGGACGCGCGGCGCGCGCGGTACGGCGCGGCGAGGCCGAGCTGGCGCTCGCCGGCGGGTTCGACGACCCGACCTCCTGGTGGTCGATGTCGAAGATGGACGGGCTCGGCGTGCTGTCGTCCCGCAACGAGCTCGGCGTGGCGGCCTGCCGTCCCTACGACCGGACCCGCAGCGGATCGGTCTTCGGCGACGGCGCCGCCTTCCTTGTCCTGGAGGAGCGCGAGGCCGCGCTGGCCCGAGGCGCCCGCTGCTACGCCGAGATACGCGGGGTGGGCGCCGGTAACGACGGCGGCATGGTCGTCACGCCCGACCCGAACGGCCGCGGGCTGGTCCGCGCGATCACAGCGGCGCTGCGGGACGCGGACATGCCCGCCGAGGACGTCTCCTACATCGCCTCGCACGGCTGCGCGACCACGCTCGGGGACCTCAGCGAGACCCAGGCGATCCGCCGGTCGCTCGCGGCCCACGCCGAGCGCGTGTGGGCGAGCAGCGTCAAGCCGCAGACCGGGCATCTCGTCGCCGGGGCCGGGGCGCTGAACGCGGCGATCGCCGCGCTGGCGCTGGACGCGGGCGTGGCTCCCGCCACGGCCAACCTCGACGATCCCGACCCAGGCTGCGACCTCGACTGGATACCCGGACAGCCCCGAGAGGCCCGGCTGACCGGTGCGCTCGCGCTGGCCCGCGGCCTGGCGGGCCAGCAGGTGGCGCTCGCCCTGGGCAGGGCGGCATGACCGGGCCCCGCCCTGGGCAGGGCGGCATGACCTCGCCGGCGCCGCCCGGCGATCCCCGTCCGGGCAGCGCTCCGCGGCCCGGCGATCCCGGCATCGGTCTTCGTGCCAGTAGCGATTTTCGTTCCGACAGCCGTTCCGACAGCGACGGAGAGGAGCCCGACATGGCAGAGGGGACACAGACCGCCGGTGACGCCGATCGGGTGGTCGTCACCGGTCTGGGAGCGGTGACGGCGCAGGGCGTCGGCGTGGCGAAACTGTGGGAGGGAGTCCGGGCGGGCCAGGTGGCGATCCGTCCGGTAAAGAACCTGCCGATGGACGGCTACCGCACCGCCCTCGGCGGGGAGGTGCAGGAACCGGCCATCCCCGCCCACCCGTGGCCACTGGAGGTCAGCAGAGAGCCAGCGCTGGACTTCGCCCTCGTCGCGGCCGAGGAGGCGATGGCCGCGTGTGGCATCGGCGTCGACACCGCCGGCGTCGGTACCACCGGTGTCGGTACTACCAGCGTCACCGGTGTCGGCACTGCCGCTGGCGCCGGGGGCACTGCCGGGGCCGCGGGCGCGCCGGTCACGCTGCTGCCCGCGCAGCGGTGGGGTGTCGTGCTCGGTAGCTGCAACGGCGGGCTGGTCAGCGGCGAGCGGGCCCTGCGCGACGAACTCGCCGGCCGTCAGCCGGACTGGCGGCACACCCTGGTGGTGTCCCCGCAGGCGATCGCCCACGCCACCGAACTGATCGTCACCGGCCAGGCGGACGCCGTCCTCGTCGGCGGCACCGACGCCTTCTCCGACGTGGTCTTCGCCGGTTTCAACAGCCTGGAGTCGCTCGCGGTGGGACCGGCCGCGCCGTACTCGAAGGACCGCGACGGGCTGTCCCTCGGCGAGGGTGCCGGCATGCTCGTCCTGGTCCGCGCCGACATCGCGCGGGCGGCCGGTGCCCGCGTGTTCGCCGAGGTCCTCGGCTACGGCTTCTCGGCGGACGGGTACCACCCGACCGCGCCGCATCCGCAGGGGGCGGGCGCCGCCCGGGCGATCACCGCCGCGCTCTCCCGCGCGGGCGTCGCCGCCGACGAGGTCGGGTACGTCAACGGCCACGGCACCGGCACACCCAAGAACGACCCGGCCGAGAGCAACGCGATCCGCGCGGCCCTCGGGGAGGCGGCCGGGACGGTCGCGCTCAGCAGCACCAAGTCGATGGTGGGCCACCTGCTCGGAGCCGCGGGGGCGGTCGAGAGCATTGTCACGATCCTCGCCCTCGACGAGCAGGTCGCCCCGCCGACCGCCGGGTTCACCGGCGTCGACCCCCAGTGCGGGCTCGACGTCGTGCCGAACGAGGCCCGGCCGCTGGCCATGGACGTCGCGGTGTCCAACAACTTCGCGTTCGCCGGCGCCAACGCCTCGGTCGTCTTCGGCCGTCCCGGCCGGCGGGCCGCCGCGCCGGCCGGCCAGGACCGGGACCGGCAGCGGCAGCGAGAGCGGGAACCGATTGTGATCACCGGGCTGGCCGCGCTGACACCCGCCGGCACGAGCGTGGCCGAGCTGTGGGAGGCCTACCAGGCCGCCGGGAGCGCCAGCGGCGCGGATGCCAGCCAGGCTGCCGGCCACATCGGTGTCGGCCACGTCGAGTTCGACCCGGCGGCCTACCTGCCCGCGCGCCAGCGGCGGCGGCTGGACCGGCTCGGGCTGCTGGCCGTCGCGTCCTGCCAGGACGCCCTGGCCGACGCCGGGCTCGCCGACGTCGCGCGGCCCGCGACCGGGATCGGCGTCATCCTGGGCACCGGCCTGGGGCCGATGGAGAGCATGGAGCGTTTCACCACGCCGTTGCTGACCGAGGGCCCGGCGGCGGCGAACCCCGCGGTGTTCCCCAACACTGTGTACAACGCCGCGGCCGGCCAGGTGGCGATGCTGCTGGGGCTGACCGGGGTCACCTCGACGGTGACCGCCATGCACGCGGCCGGCGCGGCCGCCCTGTGCGTCGCCGCCGACCTGCTGCGCGCCGGTGCGGCGGACGCGATCGTCTGCCCGGCCGTCGACGTGCTGCCGCCGGCCGTGGTGAACGCGTACCGCCGGACCCCCCTGTTCGCCGGCGCCGGCGGTGCGTACACGCTGGCGGAGGCCGGTTTCGCGCTGGTGCTGGAGCGGCTGTCGGTGGCCCGGGCGCGCGGCGCCCGGATCCGCGCGGTGGTCCGCGGGCACGGCATCGCCTCGGACGCCCGGGGCGTGGGCCGCTGGGATGCCCGTGGCCGCGGTGTCGAGCAGGCGGTGCGCACCGCGCTGGCGGCGGCCGGTGTCGAGCCGGGCGCCCTGTCCGCGGTCTGGGCCAACGCCGCCGGGATCCGGGCTGTCGACCGGCCGGAGCGGGCCGCCCTCGGCCGGGTGTTCGGCCCGGCCGGGCCCCGTGTCGAGACGCCCAAGCGCAGCCTGGGCGAGCCGGTCGGGGCGGGCGCGCACCTGTCGGCGGTCCTCGCCGTGGCGGGGTGGGAGGCCGGCGGGGCCGCCGGCCCCGTCCTGGTGAACAGCTCCTCCCTCGGCGGCACGCACGTCAGCCTCGTCCTGACCGGCCCAGGACACGGCGATCACGCCGGCCCGGAAGTAAACGATCATGTTTTCCACGCCGCGGACGCCGCGGGCTCCCGGAAGGAGCAGTGATGACCAGCCACCATGTCCGGATCGTGAGCACCGGCGGCTACCTGCCCGGCGAACCGCTGTCCAACGACGACCTGGAGCGGTTGTGCGGCCCGTTGCCGGACGACGTGCTCGACGGTCTCCAGGTGCGCCGCCGCCACTGGATGATCAATCCGGGCACCGGCGAGCACCTCGTGAGCAACAGCGAGATGGCCACGGCCGCGGCCCGGCAGGCGCTCGACCGCGCCGGGCTCGAGCCCGGTGACGTCGACCTGCTGGTCATGTCGACGTCCTCCCCGGAGTACCCGCTGCCCGCGGCGGTCACCTTCGTCCAGGAACGTCTCGGCCTGGCCCGGTGCGCGGTCGTGGAGGTCCGGTCCGGGTGCGCGGGGGCGATGCACGCGCTCGACATTGCCCGCCGTCAGCTGGCCGACGGCTCCGCGCGGACCGCGGTGGTCATCGGCAGCGAGGCGACGTCACCGGTGCTTGCCCCGATCTTCCTGGGCCGTCGTCCGGACGCCGTCCGGCTGCGGGACCGGATCGCCATCTACAACTTCGGTGACGGGGCGGGGGCGATGGTGCTGCGCGCCGAGCCCGCCGGGCCGGGGGAGCCGGCGAGCTTCCACGCCAGCGTCAACGCCTGCATGGGCGGGGACCGCAAGCCCGGCATGCAGATCATCGGCGGTGGCACCCACGCTCCCGTGGCCGAGCAGATGCGCGGCAGGCGTCCGGTCGACCTGCGCCTCGACGTGGTCGAGTCGGCCAGCTTCGGGCCGCGGGTGTTCGTCACCGCCCTGGACGAGCTGCTGCGCCGCAGCGGTCTGGCCCTGCGGGAGGTCGACGCGTGCGTCGTGCCCGAGGGCAACGCCGGCTACTTCAACGGCGAGCTCGAAGCCGCCGGGCTGTCCGCCGAGGACTGCAAGCTGCTCGCGGGCAGGATCGTGGAGAACCTGACCGACGTCGGGGCGACCGGCTCCGCCGCCGTGCCCCTGGCGCTGGACGACGCCTGGACTTCCGGGCGGATCCGGCCCGGCGACCAGGTGCTGCTGCTGGCGATCGAGACCAGCAGGTGGCTGTACGCCGGGCTCTCGCTCACCTGGACCGCCCCCTGGCCGGGGGCCGACCGGCCGAGCGGCGATCTGTCGGCCACGGATCTGTCGGCCACGGACCTGTCAGCCGTCGGGCTGGCAGCCACGGGTGTGAACGGGCAGGCCGAGTCACGATGAGCGTCCGCCAGGATGCCGAGCGCGACTCCTACGACGTCGTCGTGATCGGTAGCGGGCTCGGCGGCCTGACCGCCGCCGCGCTGCTCGCCCACTGGGGCCGCCGGGTGCTGGTGGTCGAACGCCATGACCGGATCGGTGGTTACGCGCATGCGTTCACCCGCCGTCGACACCGTTTCGACTCCGCGGTGCACCTGGTCGCGGGCGGTCCGCCGGTCACCGTGGGAAATCCGGGAATCATGCCGGTGCTGCTGGATCTGCTGGGTGTTGCCGACCGCCTTGAGTTCCACCGGCTGGATCCCTTCTACCGGGTGGTCCTTCCCGGTTTCCAGCTCGACGTCCCAGCCGGCCCCGACTTCCTGGACGCGCACGTGGCGCGTTTTCCCGCGGAGCGGACGGGGCTGCGCCGGATGCAGCGCCTGTCGACGCTGCTCACCCGCGAGGTGCAGCGGCTGCCCGCCGACCTGCCGACCGCCGAACTACACGACAGTGATTTTCCGTTGCTGCACCGGTACCGTCAGGCAACCGTTTCCGACGTGCTCGACGAGCACCTGCGCGACACACGGCTCAAAACGGCACTGACGGCGCTGTGGCCGTATCTGGGGGTACCGCCGTCGGTTCTGGCCTTCGACGTGTGGTCACTCATGCTCACGACATACCTGGAGTTCGGCGCGTACTACTGCGCGGGCAGCTTTCAACGGCTGGTGGACGCGTTCGGTGCCAGCGTGACCGGCAATGGTGGGGAGGTGATGGTGCGCACGACCGCGCGGCGGATTCTCGTCGAGCGGGGCAGGGTGACCGGGGTCGTGCTCGACAACGGCCAGCGGATCACCGCGAAGGCCGTCGTCTCCAATGCCGATCCGTTGCAGACCTGCGAGGAACTCGTCGGTATCGAGAACGTCGACGGAGGCTATCTCACGCTGCTGCGTTCGATGCGCTGTTCCCTGTCGGCGGCGGTGCTGTACCTGGCCACCGACAGGGATCTCGGCGGGGAGGGCATGGCGCACGAGACCTTCGTCTTCGACGGATGGGAGCACGACGCCACCTATGCGGGGATGCTCACGGGTGCGGTACCCGCACTGACGGTGAGCGTCCCGACGCTGAGCGATCCGTCGCTGTCTCGGGACGGAATGCATCTGGTCACCGCTGTGGCACTGCTTCCGTATGACGCGGTGGCATCGTGGCGCCACAGCAAGCCGCGATACGAGCGTCTGATCATGGACAAGCTCGGGGAACTGATCCCGGGCATCGGGGGCAGGGCGGTCCTGGCCGAAGGCGGCACGCCGCGGACGATGGAGCGCTACACCCTGAACCTGCGCGGCGCCATCTACGGCTGGGAACACGCACCCGACCAGACCACCACCGACCGGCTGCCGCACCGGACCCCCGTCGAGGGACTGTATCTTTCCGGGCACTGGACGCAGCCTGGGGGAGGCGTCCTGTCAGTGATCAGTTCGGGCGTCCAGACCGCCGAGATGCTCACCGGCGCGTCAGTGCTGGAACGTCCGCGACCGGTGCCCTTCTTCGCCGCGGCGGCCGGCTGAGTCGTGCCTCCCTGCCGGGGTGGTCGGCCTTGCCGGGACGGTCGGCTGAGGCGTGCCACGCGGCCGTGTGTGCCGCGGTGCCCGACGACTTCCGGCCGGCCGGGGCCCGTGCCGGGCCGGCGCGGAACGTGACCGACGGGAATGCCCCCGTCCAGCGCCCGGCCCATCGAAGAAACAAAACAACGCAAAACAGGAACAAAATGACACGAGATGGAACGGGGAGACCGCGGAACGCCACCGGCGGGGGTGCCTGCCGGTGTACATGCCGCTGACCGGGACAAAACGACACGGGCCGGCGCGGGGGCGACCGGCACAGGACGAAAAGGAGCGAGAGATGTCGCGCGAGGAGAACAAGGTAATCATCCGTCGGGTGTTCGACGAAATCGCCAGCAAGGGCGACTTCGACGTGGTCGACGAGATATATGCGGAAGACTATCTCGACCACGCCCCTTTCCCGGGCGCGCCGGCGGGCCGGGCCGGGGTCAAGCATTCGATCGGCGGGCTGCGCACCGCGTTTCCGGACCTGCACGTGACGGTCGAGGACATGAGCGCCCACGGGGACAAGGTGGCGGCGCACAACACCTGGGCGGGTACCCACACCGGTGAGGTGCTCGGAATTTCTCCCACCGGCCGGAGCGTGAGCTTCGGCGGTGTCGTGGTGTTCCGGCTCAAGAACGGCCTGATCGTCGAACGCTGGGCGATCGACCTCGAGCTCGACCTGCTCAAGGAGCTCGGCATGAACCTGCGATGGTCCCGGCCGAAGGTGTGAGCGCGCCCGTGCCGGACTCCGGCCCGCGTGGCCGTCACCGCGGCCCGCGCGACCGTCGCCCGGCACGGAGAAAGATCCGCTGGCTCGGAGGCGCATCGCTGAACGCGGATGACAACGGGCGGATGACGACGGATGGCAACCGCCTGGCCGGGGGGAGCGGTATCAGGTGCGGAGAACGGTCGTTGTCGGACATGGGGGACAACCAGCTGATACGAGCCTGTCACCATAAGTGATCAACCGTGTCCCGTGGTGACGGCGCGTCCCGGAGTGGGGCCCGCCGGGCGGTGCCCCAGGGC